>JAZUFN010000118.1:0-7161 GCA_045640725.1 Lachnospiraceae bacterium | reverse complement strand
TGTCCTATTTTTTTCCGCCTCATTAATTATTGCTTTTTTCTCATCAAATGACAATGCCCAGGGAAATGCCTTCGGTAGCACTATCTTCTTGCTAAAATTTCCTGTAATTGCGTTGTTTTCAATCGACGATACTTAGTTCTTCTTCCCTTCACTTATACGAGTAAGCACTACATTTACAATAATTCCGAGAATCAGAGCTGTTGCAATTGCTGTCAGTGTGATTTTACCGAAGTTCAGTGACAGACCACCAATACCGCAGATCAGGATTGTAGATACTACGAAAAGATTCTTATTGTCCTCCAGGTCTACTTTCTGAATCATCTTAAGACCGGATACAGCGATAAATCCGTAAAGAGCGATGCAGACACCACCCATTATGCAAGATGGAATAGAATTAACAAAGGCTACAAAAGGTGCCAGGAAGGAAATGATAATAGCAAGAACAGCGGTGGTAAAGATAGTCCATACAGAAGCATTCTTTGTGATAGCTACGCATGCGATAGACTCACCGTAAGTGGTATTAGGGCATCCGCCGAAAATAGCACCTGCAAAGGAGCCTACGCCATCACCCAAAAGGGTTCTATGAAGGCCCGGATCCTCCAGCAAATCCTTCTCAATAATTGAAGAAATGTTCTTGTGGTCAGCAATGTGCTCTGCAAATACTACAAATGCTACCGGCACATATGCTACTGCGATTGTGCCAATATAAGCTCCGCTAAGCTCCCCAAAAGCACCAAAGGCTGTCATAAAGGTAAACTCAGGCAGATAGAAGAAGGTTGATAAGCTTACGCCATCTTCCACAAGGCCGGTAAGAGGTGTAAAATTTGTAACCATAAGTGCAGGAATGTCTGCTGCAGAACCAATACCTGTGAATATTGCAGCAAGAACATATCCGGCCATAATACCAATGATAAAAGGAATCAGCTTCACTGTGCCTTTACCAAAGGTGGAGCAAAGAATAGTCACGAAAAGGGTAACAATACCGCAAAACACAGCGATAAGGACATGAGTAGTCTCCTGTCCGCCCTTCTGCAGGTCACCAATGGCATTACTTGCCAGTGAAAGACCAATGATGGAAACTGTTGGTCCGATAACTACTGCAGGCATAAGCTTGTTAATCCACTCAACTCCTGCAAATTTTACGATAATAGCAATAATTACATATACCAGTCCTGCAAAAAGAGCACCTAAAAGCAGTCCAAGATAGCCAAGTGCTGTGGAGGCTGCGCCGGCGAAGGCTGCTCCCATGGAGCCCAGGAATGCAAAGGATGAGCCCAGGAAAACAGGGCTCTTAAAGCCTGTAAACAAAAGGTACACAATAGTACCGATACCTGCACCGAAAAGTGCGGCTGCGGAATCCATCCCATTACCTACAATGAACGGCACCACAAGGGTAGCTGCCATAATGGCAAGCAACTGCTGAATGGCAAAGGTGATAAGCTTGCCAAACGATGGTCTGTCCTTAATGTCATAAATTAGTTTCATATTTCCTCCTTTTTGAACAAAGTGAAAAATGGAGAACCCCGAAGGAGTTTGAAAAGCCAATCCTTCATGCGAAACATGAATTATAATGGCTTGGAGCCCCATTTACTTCCTTTTGTCTCCTTTTTCTGTTTATAACCTCAAAAAGAACGCTTCCATTATAAAGAAGCGTTCTTATTTTCTGAATTAAAGCTCAACTACTACTTCGTTAACATCCTTAAGAATATTTGCAGGAATATAGCAGTCTGTCATAGCTGCACCGTTAACTGTAACGCACTTAGGATTACCCTCATGTCCGTTAGGATTTTTAACGGTAATATTCAGTTTCTTGCCTCTGAAATCCTTTTCCATGGTAATTTCCTTCCAGTCTGAAGGGATAGCAGGGCAAATCTTAATGCCATTGAAGTCAGGTCTGAGGCCTAAAATACCTTCTACACAGCCAACCATAACGGTAGAAGCTGTACCTGTGAGCCAGTGAACGTTAGCACGGCCTTCAAAAGGAGAATCTACAGACTCTGTAAACTGGCCATGAACGTATGGCTCCAGCTTTCTGATCTCAGCCTTATCATTCATGGATGCAGGTGCGGACTCATCAAAGTACTGGAATGCACGGTTACCATGGCCCATAAGGGACTCAGCCAGAATAATCCAACCCTGAGGCTGGGAGAAAATACCACCATTTTCCTTGGTGGACTTGTTGAAAAGAAGCATCAAAGCACCATCAAATGCATGATGAGCATAAGCAGGTGCCATTACACGGCAGCCATACTTGGTATTCAGCTCACGATTTACAGACTCCAGAGCCTTTTCAGCCTGATCCTCTGATGCAAGTCCGGAAATAACAGCCCAGGACTGAGGATTCAGCCACATGTTTGCTTCAGTATCTTTCTTGGAGCCGATAATCTCTCCTGTCTCTCTGAAACCACGGATATATCTGTCGTCCTCCCAGCAAAGGGACTGGATGCGGTCCCCCATAATCTTCTGATTTTCATCAATATACTTTAAGTACTCTGTATCATTCTTGTACTCAGCGAACTTTCTAATGATAGTGAAAGCATAGTAGAGCTGCATAGCTACGAAGCTGGACTCACCCTGCTTACCCAGTCTCAGACAGTCATTCCAGTCTGCATGAAGGCCTGCAGGCATGCCATGAGCACCAAGTCTCTCCATAGAGAAATTGATAGCTCTCTTTAAGTGGTCGTAAACAGTGCCTTCTTCCTTGTTGGCATAAGGAATAACCTCGTCAACAAAGGCAAGATTGCCGCTCTCTGCAATATACTTATAAACTGTAGGGAAAAGCCAAAGAGCGTCATCAGCACGGTATGCAGGATGTCCTGTCTCACGTACATAGCTCTCGTCATCAGGAGTATCCTCATGACCGGCATTATGTGTATATTTTACAAGTGGAAGGCCACCACCGTTATTTACCTGACCGGAAAGCATGAATCTGATCTGACGGGCAGCCATCTCCGGATCAAGGTGGATAATACCCTGAATATCCTGAACAGTATCACGGTATCCAAAACCGTTTCTCTGTCCACAGTAAGAGAAGGATGCTGCTCTGGACCAGGTATATGTAATGAAGCACTGATATGCATTCCAGGTATTAACCATGGAATTAAAGGAAGCAGAAGGTGTATTTACCTTAAGGTGAGAAAGCTCACCATGCCAGAAGTCCTTAAGCTCCTGAACTTCCTTGTCTACTGTAGCCTTTACATCCTTATAAGATGCCATAATAGCATCAGCCTGAGGCTCCAGCTTCATACCGAGAATAAAAGCAATCTCCTTTTCCTCGCCTGCAGCCAGGGTGATATCTGTAGAAAGAGCACCACAACCATTGGAGTTATAGTTCATAGTGCCATCGCACTTACCATTCTGAACAGAAACAGGATTGCCATAGCCATGGTAACGTCCCAGGAAAGTCTCCTTGTCACCACATGCAGAAGCAACAGGATTACCTGCAAGACCAAAGAATCTTGTCTTCATGGAGTCGCCATTGATAGCACCACCTGAAACAAATTCATTAATAGTCTGCATAATCTTGTCTGTAGCAAGATATGTACGGGTAATAAACTGGGTATACTGAAGATTAACCTGGTCCTGCTCGTAGTTACAATCATTTGTAAATTCACAGTAGCCAAATACAGAAAGCTTCTTGGTGGCAGAAGTGGTATTCTTTACCTTAAGTCTCCATACCTCGTAAGTCTTGTTCATAGGAACATAGTACATTGCCTCGGAATGGATACCTGCATAATCAGCCAGCATGTTTGTATAGCCTGTGCCATGATGGCATTCAGACTTGTAGCTCTCAAGGTCTTTACCTACAGGCTGCCAGCTGGCAGACCAAAAGTCCTGAGACTCATTGTCACGAATATAAATATAACGGCCAGGCTGGTCAAACTGGTTGAAAACGTAACGAATGATACGTCCGTTAGCACCACTCTTTTCAAATGAATAGCCACCAGCATTATTGGAAATAATAGCGCCATAAGCCGGGGATCCCAAATAATTGGCCCAAGGTGCCGGAGTGTCCGGACGGGTGATTACATATTCCTTTGCATTTTCGTCAAAATAACCGTACTGCATTTGTCCCTCCTAGGATGAAAATATAAGTAATTTTTTCAAAAAGTAAACGTTTAAGTAAGCAAATATAGTGCCTTACTCTAACACAAAATTTATCACAACTCATCAGAAAAAACAACCAAAAAAATCAGAGAAAATAGGTGTCTTTTCTTTTCCTTTTTTCTCTGATTTTTGTTAACTATTACTAAATTTTTCGCTAAAATTTTCGAAAGTAAACAGCCGTCTAAAACGCCTGATGTTTTACTACCGCGTACTCGTCTCCGTTACGATAATAAGGGCATGATGCTCTCCTGGTAGCAAATTCAGCATATTCCATCATGGCTGCTTCATCTTCGTCCATATCTACTGTACAAAAATATTCTTCGTATTCTTCATCATAAGCGTAAAAAGCGCATGTGTCGCACTGATTTGATCCTGCCATTTTTCACCTCAGATATAATTAATGCTTGTAAAGGACTGCCAGACCACCTTCAGAGGTCTCTCGGTAGCGGTTGTTAATATCTAAGCCTGTCTGTCTCATAGTCTCTACTACCATATCAAAGGAAATTTTTCTGGTGGTAGTCAGGAAATTAGCCAAAGACAAGGCATTAATTGCCCTCATGGCTGCTACCGCATTTCTCTCGATGCAGGGTATCTGAACCAGTCCGCAGATAGGGTCACAGGTAAGCCCCAGATGGTGCTCCATGGCCACTTCTGCTGCATATTCTATCTGGTCAATACCCATAAAGTGAAGCTCTGCCAAGGCTGCTGCGCACATAGAACAGGCTGCACCCACCTCTGCCTGACAGCCACACTCAGCCCCTGAAATAGAGGCATTATGTTTAATAATATTGCCAACAATGCCGCCTACAGCCAGTGCTCTCACAATGTCTGCATACTTAAAGCCTTTTTCTTCCATCATGAACTTAAGTGCAGCGGGAACTACACCGCAGGAGCCACAGGTAGGAGCTGTCACGATAATGCCGGAATCCGCATTTTGCTCGGCCACAGCAAAGGCATAAGCACATACCATTCTGTTTTCTCTGGTAGCATGAGATTCGTCGATATGGCGCTGGTTTAAAAGATACTGGGCCTTTCTCTCTACATCCAGCCCTCCGGGCAGGGTCCCCGTCACGGAAAGTCCTTCACTAATGGCCTTTTCCATAACTCCCCACACTTCCAAAAGATATTTTTTTATATCCTCTCCCTCTCTTAAAAAAACATAATCGGACAAGCGCATATTGTTCTTTTTACAGAAATCGGCAATCTCTGAAAATGTTTTCTCGGGATAAACCTCCGGCGACTCAGGAGCCTTATCTCCCTCAAAGTGAACAGCACCGCCTCCCACGGAAAGAGCACGATACTTTATTGTTTCACCATTTTCTGTCACAAAAAAATCCATGGTATTGGGATGCCTAAGCTCCTCTTCAGGCACTTCAGTATTAAATTCCACTTCCACTTCAAAAGGAGCAAACACCTTCTTTATAGCCACATCAGTCTGGTGGCCCTGACCTGTCTTGGCAAGTGAGCCGTAAAGCACTACCTTAATCCTTGTAGCATCCGGATGCTCTTTCTTAATTCTCTCTGCGGCATATGCAGGCCCCATTGTGTGTGAGCTGCTGGGACCATGCCCTATTCTGTACAACTCTCTAATTGACTTCACTTTTTCACCTTTCCCGTATCAAATAAATCTTTCAAAAACATAGTTACTAAGATCCAGCCCTCTGTCGGTAAGTCTTAAAATATCGCCTTCCAGCAGCAGAAGCCCTTCACTTATACTCTTTTCAATTTCCCTACTATAAACCTCTAAAAGATTTTGGTCAAACTTTTCTTTAAAAAGGGAAATACTGACTCCCTTTACCTTACGAAGGCCCAGTATCATATATTCTGATTCCAGCGCCTTGATATCCAGCACCTCATCCACCTCACGGCTATCCGGTGCCTTAAGGTATTCATTTATGTCTGCAGTATTTCGATAGCGAACATTTCCTATAAGCGATGCTGCCCCCAGGCCCAGTCCCAAGTAATCCGTGCCCTCCCAATAGGAGGAATTGTGCCTGCTCTCAAAGCCCGGAACCGCATAATTGGAAATCTCGTAGCGATGAAAACCCGCCTGAGATAGCAAGTCCCTTGTCATATAGTACATTTCGCGCTCGATTTCCTCATCCGGAAGGCTTGCTCTTTTGTCGCCATATGGACCATACTTCTCAAAAAACGGAGTCCCCTCCTCCACTATCAAGCTGTAAGCCGAGATATGCGTGGGATGCAGTGACAATATTTCACGGACGTTCTCCCTGTATTTCTCCAAAGTCTGCCCCGGAAGTGCCGAGATAAGGTCCATGCTGATATTGCTAAAGCCCGCTTTTCTGGCGAGTTTCACTGTCTCCTGCGCCTGGGAAAAGGAATGAATGCGCCCCAGCATTTTTAACTCAACGTCATTTGCTGACTGAACTCCCACGGAAAGCCTATTTATACCCATGTCCCGATAGGCCTTAAGCTTGTTAAAATCCACAGTACCCGGATTTACCTCCGTGGTAAATTCAAAGTCTTCTTTGGAAAAATCAGGATGAAAATGCTGCTTTACAGCCTCTACAATGCGCCCTGTCTGCTCAGCAGTCAAAGTCGAAGGTGTGCCTCCTCCAAAATAGATGGTCGCAACCTCATAGCCCGCTACCAAGTCAGCATTTTCCTCTATCTGCCTTATCAGCGCCTCTACATATTTTTCTTTTGTATCCTCATTTGATGGAAAAGACAAAAAATCACAATAATTGCACTTTCTCACGCAAAATGGGATATGAATATAAATTCCAATTTGATTTCTATTCACTTCGTCTATATTTCTCTTGCGCGCACTCCATGAGTGCCTGTTTAGATGCACTAATCCTCATCCAACTTAAGTACTGCCATGAAGGCCTGCTGAGGCACCTCAACATTGCTTACCTGGCGCATACGTTTCTTGCCTTCCTTCTGCTTTTACAGAAGCTTTTTCTTACGGCTGATATCACCGCCATAGCACTTGGCCAGTACGTCTTTTCTCATAGCCGATACTGTCTCTCTGGCTATGATTTTGCTGCCTACCGCTGCCTGAATAGGTATTTCGAAAAGGTGACGTGGTAT
>JAZUFN010000117.1:0-4910 GCA_045640725.1 Lachnospiraceae bacterium | reverse complement strand
ATCTTTTTGTCACACTCTCGTGTAACAAAAAGATACGTCCCCCTGACACTTTTTTTATGATATAGTGTATTTTGTTACTCCTCTTTTGGTGAAGTGCCTACTCTTGCAAAACACATATCATAGCCGTCATTTCCATAGTTCAGAGATCTGTTAACACGGCTGATGGTAGCGGTGGATGCACCGGTCTTTTCAGCAATCTCAAGATATGTTTTCTTGGCTCTTAACATAGCAGCTACTTCAAAACGCTGAGAAAGAGAAAGCAGTTCATTTACTGTGCAGATATCCTCGAAAAAAGCATAGCATTCTTCTTTATCATTCAGACTAAGTATTGCGTCGAAAAGATAATCTACTGCAGGTGTTTTAATATTGATACTCATTTAAAAAAATCCTCCTAAAGACGATAATTGATCCCTATACAAATTAATCCCAGTCTCATCATGTGTTGGCGGTCGGCCATGTATTGTACCAACTTACACTTGAATTATTTGCAGTTGGCCATAAACAACTCATAGACCCTTCCGCTTGCAGCGTAAGTCGCAACTGTCGTTGCTTATGGTCTATTTCGTTGATTTATGTCCAGCCTTTACAGGCTAATCACTACATATGACCATCAGAGAACAAGTTCTCTGACAGTCATACGTCGCGATTACCTGCAAATAATTCACTTTCCAATTTTAACACGTTATTCAACTAAAGTAAAGCATTTTTTGAAAGAAATATTTATCATTTTGGAGTGAATAATTATAAAAAAACAATTAAAAAAAGCACTTGCCAATTTTTTAACAAAGGGGTATCATTATTGTATTACTTTGGTTTATCCAAAAAAAGGAGAGAGTTGGTATGTATAAGATTTTAGCTAAGCGTAAGCTTTCTGAAAGCATCGTTCTTATGGATGTTTACGCACCACGTGTGGCAAAAAAGTGTCTTCCGGGCCAGTTTGTCATTGTAAAGACTGATGAGAAGGGCGAGAGAATTCCTCTTACTATCTGTGATTATGACAGAGAGAAAGAGACAGTGACTATAGTATTCCAGATTGTAGGTGCATCCACAAAAATGATGGCTGCATACGAGGAAGGCGAGGAGTTCATGGACTTTGTAGGTCCTCTGGGAGTAGCTTCCGAGCTTTGTTCTGAGCCTGTTGAAGAGCTTAAGAACAAGAAGATGATTTTCATGGCAGGTGGTGTTGGTACAGCTCCTGTTTATCCTCAGGTTAAGTGGCTTCATGAGCAGGGTGTTGATGTTGATGTTATCATCGGTGCCAGAAATGAGAGCCTGATTATCCTTGCAGAAGAGATGAAGAAGGTAGCTGCAAATGTTTACGTTACTACAGATGATGGCACTATGGGCCGTAAGGGTAATGTAAATGACTGCCTGAAGTATCTTGTAAATGAAGAGAAAAAAGTATATGACCATGCTGTAGCTATTGGTCCGCTGATTATGATGAAGTTTGCGACTATTCTTACCAAGGAGTTGGGTATCCCTACTGTTGTTTCTCTGAATCCTATTATGGTAGATGGTACAGGTATGTGCGGTGCATGTCGTGTTCAGGTAGGCGATGAAGTTAAGTTTGCCTGTGTAGACGGTCCTGAATTTGATGGCTGGAAGGTTGATTTTGATGCAGCTATGAAGCGTCAGCAGCTTTACAAGACAGAAGAGGGCAGAGCTATCCTTCGTGAGAAGGAAGGCGCTACACATCACGGCGGTTGTGGCCAGTGCAATTAATACAGGAGGCGGATAAAAATGGTAGTAGAAAATAAATTAGTACGTGTTCCTGTACGTGAGCAGGAGCCACAGGTACGTGCAAAGAATTTTGAAGAGGTTTGTCTCGGCTATAATATGGAAGAAGCCATGGCTGAGGCTACCAGATGTTTAAAGTGTAAGAATCCTCAGTGTCAGAAGGGTTGTCCTGTTGAAATCAACATTCCTGCTTTTATCGCAGAGGTTGAGAAGGGTGAGATTAAGAACGCATACGATGAGATCAGCAAGTATTCAGCACTTCCTGCCATCTGTGGACGTGTATGCCCTCAGGAGTCTCAGTGTGAGGCTAAGTGTATCAGAGGCATCAAGGGCGAGGCTGTTTCCATCGGTAAGCTGGAGCGTTTCGTTGCTGACTGGGCTCGTGAGAACGGTGTAAAGCCTCAGGGCACAGATGTTAAGCTGGGCAAGAAGGTAGCAGTTATCGGTTCCGGTCCTTCCGGCCTTACCTGCGCAGGTGAACTGGCAAAGAAGGGCTATGATGTTACTATCTTTGAAGCACTTCACGAAGCAGGCGGTGTACTTGTTTACGGTATCCCTGAGTTCCGTCTTCCAAAGAATTCAGTAGTAGCTGCTGAGGTGGAAAATGTAAAGAGCCTTGGTGTTAAGATTGAGACAAATGTTATTATCGGTAAGTCCATCACTATCGACGAGCTTATGGACGATGAAGGCTTCGAGGCTGTATTTATCGGTTCCGGCGCCGGTCTTCCAAAGTTTATGGGTATCCCTGGTGAGCAGGCCAACGGAGTATTCTCCGCTAATGAGTTCCTTACCAGAAACAACCTGATGAAGGCTTTTAAGGAAGGTTATGATACACCTATTTTCCGTGGTAAGAAGGTTGCTATCGTAGGTGGTGGTAACGTTGCTATGGATGCTGCAAGAACAGCACTTCGTCTGGGCGCTGAGACATATATTATCTACAGACGTTCAGAGGCTGAGCTTCCTGCACGAGTAGAGGAAGTACATCATGCCAAGGAAGAGGGCATCATCTTTAAGCTCCTTACCAATCCTACCGAGATTCTCGTAGACGATAACGGTTGGGTAAAGGGTATCAGCTGCGTAGAGATGGAGCTGGGTGAGCCTGATGCATCAGGTCGTCGTCGTCCTGTAGTAAAGGCTGGTTCTGACTTTACTATCGACGTTGATGCTGTTATCATGTCCCTTGGTACCAGCCCTAACCCTCTCATCACATCCACTACAGAAGGTCTTGATTGCAATGCACACAAGTGTATCGTTGCAGATGAGAATGGTCAGACTACACGTCCTGGCGTATTTGCCGGCGGTGATGCTGTTACAGGCGCTGCTACAGTTATCCTTGCTATGCAGGCAGGTAAGGTAGCTGCAAAGGGTATCGATGAGTACCTTCAGAGCAAATAATTCAAAATAATGACAGAGCCGGGCGTTGTGATATTTCCGACGTTCGGCTTTTTTCGTGGAGAAAAACTTGTAGCCCAGGGAGGTTTATTTAGGTACTTGCAGGCTACAGGCTACAGATTGGCAGGCGGCGAGTCCTTTGCTTTTTACATAAAATTTGGCGTCGCCCTATTTTCTTGGAATCATTTACAAAAAGAAACAAAATAGTAGGGCAAAATGCTAAAAAGATTCCCCCAGCAGTATCGGGACCAATGATTATGCTGACAGGTGGATGATACAGCAGGGGATGGGAGATAAGGTAATTAATATCGACTGATGGACCAGGTTCACTTTTTTATGGGAACTTTGATAAAAAATTAACCAGTTTTACAAAATAGCTATTTACGAAATGACAATTTTGTGAGAAAATAATAAAAGGCACGACTAAGGGTCGTGAATTCAATGTTGCAGTGCGTTCGCACTGAAAGAACTTGAAAGGAGTCCAATAATGATTTACACAAAGGAAGTTCAGAACATGTGCCCAATCGCTAAGGGCGCAAAGCATGAGCCGGCACCTATCCCTGAAGAGGGCAAGTGGGTCCATGCAAAAAAGATTGAAGACATCTCCGGCTTTACACATGGTATCGGCTGGTGCGCACCTCAGCAGGGTGCCTGCAAGCTGTCCCTCAATGTTAAGGAAGGCGTTATCGTAGAGGCTCTCGTAGAGACTATCGGTTGTTCCGGTATGACTCACTCTGCAGCTATGGCAGCAGAAATCCTTCAGGGCAAGACCATTCTGGAAGCTCTGAATACAGACCTTGTTTGTGACGCTATTAACACAGCTATGAGAGAGCTTTTCCTTCAGATCGTTTACGGCCGTACACAGTCCGCATTCTCAGATGACGGTCTTGCAGTAGGTGCAGGTCTTGAGGATCTTGGTAAGGGCCTTCGTTCTCAGGTAGGTACTATGTACGCTACTAAGGAAAAGGGCGTTCGTTATCTTGAGATGGCAGAGGGCTACGTAACAGGTATCGCTCTCAGCGAAGACAACGAAGTTATCGGCTACCAGTTCGTTAACCTTGGTAAGATGACAGATTTCATCAAGAAGGGTGACGATGCTAATACAGCTTGGGAGAAGGCAGCAGGTTCTTACGGACGTGTTAAGCCTGAGCAGGGCGCTGTAAAGATCATCGATCCTCGTAAAGAGTGATAGGAAGGAGAACGAATATAATGGCAATCGAATTTGAATCAAAAGAGAGAAGACTGCCCCAGATTGAAGCAGCATTAAAGCAGTATGGTATCAACTCCATCGAAGAGGCTGTAGAGATCACAAAGGCTGCAGGTCTTGATGTATATGAGCAGGTTAAGAAGATTCAGCCTATTTGCTTTGAGAACGCTTGCTACGCTTACACTGTAGGCGCTGCTATCGCTATCAAGAAGGGCTGCAGAAGAGCAGCAGATGCTGCAGCAGCTATTGGTGAAGGCCTTCAGGCTTTCTGTATCCCAGGCTCCGTTGCTGACCATCGTAAGGTAGGTCTTGGCCATGGTAATCTTGGTAAGATGCTCCTTGAAGAGGAGACAGAGTGCTTCTGCTTCCTTGCAGGTCATGAGTCTTTCGCAGCAGCAGAGGGTGCTATCGGTATCGCAGAGAAAGCTAACAAGGTTCGTCAGAAGCCTCTTCGCGTTATCCTTAACGGTCTTGGTAAGGATGCTGCACAGATTATTTCCCGTATCAACGGTTTCACATTTGTAGAGACAAAGTACGACTACAAGACAGCTACTCTTAACACAGTTTATGAGAA
>JAZUFN010000116.1:0-4548 GCA_045640725.1 Lachnospiraceae bacterium | reverse complement strand
CGACCAATCATATAAAAGAGCTGGAAATCCTGGAAAAAGAGCGTTTGGAAGAAGAAGAGCGAGAGCGTAAGGAAGCTGAAAGCAGGGATATCAAGAATCTTCTGTGGCCTCTGGACGGATACAGCAGAATTACTTCCAAATTTGGTAACAGAAAATCGCCTATCAGCGGGGCCAGTTCCTATCACAAGGGGATTGATATTGCGGCGCCTACGGGAACGCAGGTGCATGCTGCTTTGGCAGGTACTGTTACGGCAGCAGGATATAATTCCAGTTCAGGCAACTACGTTACCATTGACCATGGCAATGGAGTGATAACCAGTTATGGCCATGCATCCAAGCTTTTGGTTAAAGCCGGGGATACGGTGAAACGTGACGACGTCATCATGCTGGTAGGAAGTACCGGAGTATCCACCGGGCCCCATCTGCATTTTTATTTGGGCATTGACGGTGTGGCGGTAGATCCTCTGAAATACGTGCAATACAACAGATAATTATATTAATTAAAAAGAATAATAACTTTGTGGAAACTTTAACACAGTAAAGTCTTGAAATCACGTCTGATCTGTGTTAAAATCCCCTAAAGTTTTTTTGGAGCAAGAATATGAAGAAAAGTTTTTTTAGCGGGCTTATAACAGGTATTTGTGCAGCGTTGATTTTTGCAGCTGTAAGTATTTGGATTATTGGATTAGTACTTACACATAAGGACAAAGGAAGCAGCCTTATCGGTACTCCTTCACCTACTGCGCCGGTTGCCGCAGGAGCTACCGGTACTCCTACTCCTACGCCTGATTATAACGTATCCGGCAATCTTCTATCCAAGCCTTTTACCAATAAACTTCAGCTTATTGCTGACATTATTGATCAGCTTTATTACAAGGATGTAGAGGTGACAAAGCTTCAGGATGGCATTCTTTACGCCGTTATGAATTCTATTGGAGATCCTTACACAGTTTATTATACTAAAAGCGAGTATGATGAGTTTTCCGAGAGTACCAGCGGTACATTTTGCGGCATCGGTGCTCAGGTCAGCCAGAATGTAGAGACCATGGAGATTACCATAGTTAAGCCATTTAAGGACAGTCCGGCTTACAATGCCGGTGTCAGAGCAGGCGATAGGGTAGTAGCTGTAAATGGTGAGGATATATCCGGCCAGGAGCTTTCTCTGGTGGTATCCAAGATGAAAGGTGAAAAGGGAACTCAGGTTGTTCTTACTGTATACAGAGAGTCTAAGGATGGCGAGACAGCCGGTAGCAATATAGATTTTACTATTACCAGAGATGTCATCGAGGTGCCTACCGTTGAGTATGAAATGAAAGAAAACAAGGTAGGTTACATCGCTGTCAGTGGATTTGAGGCTGTTACGGCCAAGCAGTACAAGGAAGCCTATGACGATTTGGAAAAGCAGGGTATGACCAGCCTGATAGTGGACCTGCGTGACAATCTGGGTGGACTTTTGTCAGTATGCGTAGAGATGGCTGATTATATGATTCCTGATGGTAAGCTTATTACTTATACCAAGGATAAGCAGGGGATGGGGGACACCTACAAAGCCAATGACGGGCACCAGTGTGATATCCCTGTAATTATTCTTACCAATGGCTATTCAGCCAGCGCGTCCGAGGTTTTCACGGGAGCACTTAAGGATAATGGAGTAGCTACCAGCTTGGGCACTACTTCATTTGGTAAAGGCATTGTGCAGTCACTTTTGCCTTTCACTGATGGAACAGCCATCAAGCTCACCACATCCAGCTATTACACCCCTAGCGGTGTGTGTATCCATGGTATTGGTATTGCTCCGGATGTAGAGATTGAGCTGAGCACTGAATATGATAATCAGCTTGAAGAAGCTTTAAAAATACTTAATAAATAGCAGATAGGAGATTTACCCATGAATATTGCCATACTGGGCTACGGAAATATTGGTTCCGGAGTATTTGAAATTTTTACTAAAGGCGCTGCTAACATAGAAAAAAAGGCCGGTGAGCCCATCACAGTTAAGCGTGTTCTTGACCTGCGTGATTTCCCGGGAGAGCCTGTAGAGAGTCTTATCACTCATGATTTCAAGGAAGTGGCTGACGATCCTGATATAGCCGTTGTTGTTGAGACTATGGGTGGTACCAAGCCGGCGTATGCCTTTGTTAAAGAATGTTTGGAAAAGGGTAAATCCGTATGTACATCCAATAAGGAGCTGGTAGCTGCTCACGGTGCTGAGCTTTTAGCTATCGCTAAAAAGAATGACATTAATTTCCTTTTTGAGGCGTCTGTAGGTGGTGCGATTCCTATTATCAGACCTATTAATGAATCACTGTGTGCAGATGAAATTGATGAGATTTACGGTATTGTAAATGGTACTACCAATTTTATTTTGACTCAGATGGACAAAAATAATGCGGATTTCGCCGATGCTGTTAAGGAGGCCCAGGCAAAAGGATATGCCGAAAGGAATCCTGAGGCAGATGTAGAGGGATATGATTCCGGCAGAAAGATTGCTATTCTTTCATCTCTGGCTCTGGGAGCACAGGTGGACTATGATGATATCTACGTAGAGGGTATTACCAAAATCAGCGCAGCAGATTTTAAGTACGCTAAGCAGATGAACCTGGCTATAAAGCTTTTGGCTACACTTAAGCGTACTGCACAGGGCACATATGCATATGTAGCACCTACCATGGTAAATGAAGACAATCCTGTTTACAATGTAAATGAAGTATATAATGCGATTTTGGTTCAGGCAAAATATGCCGGCAGACTTATGTTCTACGGCAGTGGTGCAGGCAAATTGCCTACAGCGTCAGCGGTAGCAGCAGATGTAGTTGAATGTGTTCGTCACAGCAGCAATCTTACTATCCTGTGGAAGCCTGAAAAGCAGCAGCTGGATGATATGGGCAATCTGCAGAACAGATTTTTGGTACGTGTTCCTGCTACGGAGGCAGGCAAGGCACGCGAGATTTTTGGCAATATTACAGAGCTTCAGCCTGTAGGTGATGAATTCGCATTTGTTACCGACTCCATTAAGGAAAGGGATTTTGCTGAAAAGGCAAAAGAACTGACAGTGATTAACAGAATAAGAGTGGCATAAAGCACTAAAAAAGGGGCTGTTTTACAGCTCCTTTTTTTATGGTGTCGGGACAGGCGGGTCCCTCCTTGTTCCATTATACAAATCTGGCATCGCCGGTATAGAATAGGGCGATGGCTCCGGGCCCTACGTGGCTGCCGGTAACGGGCTCATACATAGTGGTCACAAATTCTGCAGCGGGTGCCACTTTTTTAAGAAGAGAAATAAGGAAATTAGCATCCTCTTCGCAGGCTGCGTGAGCAATACCGATAGGATCATTGGAATTCTTGTCAAAGTGCTGGGCAAAATCAGCTGCTAAAGCCTCCAGCGCAATCTTGCGTCCACGTACCTTTTCTGAGACAACGATCTGGCCCATGTAATTGCCTTTCAATATGGGCTTTATATGAAGGACAGAGCCAATAGCTGCAGCAGCAGCGGAAATACGTCCACCCTTCTTAAGGAAATTCAAATCATCTACGGAGAAGACCTGAATGGTCTTGTCACGTTTTTTTACCAGTGTATCAACAATTTCCTTGATGTCCTTACCCTCTTCCTGCATGCGGGCAGCGGTAAGTACCTGAAGGCCTTCACCCAGTGAAGCAGCCAAAGTATCAAAAACAACAATCTTGCGATCAGGGTAATCTTCTTTCAGCATAGCAGCAGCCTGACGACCTGAATTGTAGGCTCCGCTGATACCTGATGAGATGGTGAGATGCAGAATATCCTTACCGGACTCAAGGATAGGCTCCCAGATATCCAGATACTGACCAATATTTACAGTAGAAGTTTTTACCTCAGCATGCTTGATCAATTCATAAAAGTCATTGCCATCAAACTGCTCGGTAACATCATTGCACTGCTGCTCAATACCATTAACAATATATGTAAGGGGAACTACCTGAATATTATACTTTTTAGTGAAAATACCTGTAAGATTAGAAGAAGCGTCTGTGGTAATAACAAATGACATAATAAATCTCCTTGGATGTAATCTTAGACTCGCACTCATCTAATGTGCAATATTAGATTAACATATTTTGGTCATTACGTCAATAGCATCTAATAAGAAATATTAGATACGTCGTTGCTATAAATGCGTTCTGAACAAAATGTGAATAATAACGATGAGTTACAGTTCAGTGATTGGAGTTTATCTATATGAAAACCTGCAAACCACTTGTTTCTTTATTCACAAGACCGAGGCGATTTGGAAAGACATTGAAGGAGTTAAGAAAAGGATTTACTCCGGGCGTTTTAACTTCGACAAAGCCGCCACTTACCGTACATCAGCAAGTGGTATAAACTTCAGTACACGCAACAGCG
Source organism: Lachnospiraceae bacterium (assembly GCA_045640725.1). Classification (GTDB taxonomy): domain Bacteria; phylum Bacillota; class Clostridia; order Lachnospirales; family Lachnospiraceae; genus RGIG3528. The sequence goes on along the minus strand of JAZUFN010000116.1, from coordinate 170 downwards.
CTATCCATAAAGAAGGCCTTTTTGTAATTTTGTTACGCCTCTCTCAGCATGACTTAAATATAATCTAATTGCCTGTCACAGAATTAACCGATATACTGTCACCAAAGAATAAAAAAGAAAGGATCCTGGAACCTTCTTCTTTGGCGAGACGTTGGCATTCCAGGATCTAT
>JAZUFN010000115.1:0-3424 GCA_045640725.1 Lachnospiraceae bacterium | reverse complement strand
AACGAAGTGAAATAAATGGAGAACTCCGAAGGAGTTTTAAAGCCGCGCCTTCATGCGAAGCATGAACTATAATGGCTTAGCGCCCTTTTTTATTCTCCTTTTTTTATTCTCCTTTGCCGCAGGCAATGGAGGCCTGTACGGCGAGTACTATAATTAGCTTTCGTTAGAAAGCGTGTCCTTATTCTCCTTTTATTGAACGAAGTGAAATATTATCTGGTACAACAGAAGGAGCTGCACATTCGACCATATCTATAATTGATTCTAACAAGTTTCACAAAAATGTGTGTCATAACGCCACGTCCTTTCACCTACTTCCTTAGTAGGTGATTGTAAGATAGCACTATTTACCTACCATGTCAATAGGTAATTTCATTTTTCATTACTTCAATCCATCATATCTCAAGTGCCTGCTGGTAGTTACTGGACAATTGTAATATGTGTATGATAAAGTATAATAAGGTTATAATATCACTTTTACAAGTACTATAGGATTTTTTCTTTAAGAAAAGCAAGTTAAAGGGGTCGTTATGATAAAGAAGATTATATTTAATGTAATTGCTGCTATATTATATATATCCACAACAGTGATATATTCTACCTATGGTGAATTTGATTGGAAGTTCACTCTTGTGACTTTTTTGCTTTTGTTATGTTTATCATTTGCTTTCTGGAGGCCGGACTTCATATTCCATTTTACTCACTGGTACTTGGACCGTGAATTGGAAGAATGCTCAGACGTATTCATCTTTCTTTACAAAGCAATTATAACGGTATTGATGTTTGCCATAAGCATAATCTCATTATGGAAAATTGCACCAATTGAATTATGAACCGTTAACCCCGTCTCCAAGAGACAATATATGTGGTATCAGCCGGTGCATCGATTTCGGTATCATCCAGCCTTACAAATTCGCCGGACAAGCCCAATTCCTGCGCACACAGCTGGAAATGGCATGCAGCTATTCCCAGATCGATCCTCTGCATGTCGATAGGGCCTTCGCTCTTCATTGTATGCTTTTCAAAAAAATGAAAAGCTCCATCCTTCCACACAATACGCCAGGGCTGAGCATTGACTGCAGAAGGAGCCTGTCTCACCATCTCGAGAGCCTCCCTGTACTCGCCCATATCCTCGTCGGTCATCGGAGTAGCAAAGTCATTTTTGAAAAACAGCTTCTCCCCCGGGATACGATTGTCTGCATTTAATGAGCGTCTGAACACCCTTTCACCCATTCGCTTCTTCTCAGTAGGATAGCCGATAGGGGAAATAATAGGAAAAAGTTCGTTTTTCTCAATAGTCAAGGCACTTGTGAAAGCATTCTTGTTAAAGGTGCCTCCCATCCAGCAGGTACCCAAAGAAAGGCTTGTGGCGTAAAGCACCAGCATTTCAAATTCATAGCCCAGCGCTTCCATGGCAAAAGGCTCATTGGGAACAGTCACTCCCAGGAAATTTTTCGCACCCTTTATAATGCCGTATGTACCCAGTTTCTCGCCGCCCTGTGCTGTTTCCTTTTCCAACCACTGCACTCTGATATGTGGTCCCAGGGGATTATTGAGCCCCTCCGCATACTGCAGCACCATTTCCTTTACTTCAGGATCTATCGGTCTGTCGTTGAAAGTTCTCACACTGTATCTTTTCTCAACCACTTCTTTAAGATTAAAATCTGCCATTGTCTCTGTCTCCTATCTCTCAAAATAATAAAATACATTATCCTCATTAACCTTATGAAAACCCGCTGAAGTAATCATGTGGTAAGAAGGTATATTCTCTTTGTAGCACCTGGCCTTGGTCTTCACGTGAAGCTGACGCTCTGCAAAATCAGCCGTAGCCGCAAAAGCTTTTGTCCCAAGGCCCTGTCCCTGCCACTTTTTGGCTATCCGCCCGCCTATCTCAGCGTAACCATTCGATGTGAAATGATACACTATGGTCTCGCCGATCAGCTCACAGTCTTCACACTTACGCACTGCGAAGTTCACAGATGACCCCAGGGAATAATCGAACTCCTGAGAATCGTAGAAGACGTCTTCATTCACCTCAGTAATACTTTCGTCTTCCTCGTAATCATAACCCCAGTAACGATTATTGTCCTTGTCAGTACAAAGTGCATAATAATTTGCCTTATCCATGTCACGGATAGCGTTTAACACACCACCATCGAATACCAGCTCCGGTCTGTCATCCACCGGAGAGTCGATTCGCACTATATACTTGTGGAGCAGCATCACCGGATGGTACTGATTTTTGGATGTCCGAAGCCCTATATCCCCCGAATCATCCTCCCTGTTGACCAGACGAATTCCGTCTCCCAGCACACTTCTCATATACTTCATAAAACCGTTAAACAGAGTAGGGTAGGCCCCTTCGTACGCTCGGAGCGCCTTTTCCACATGAACGATCAGCATATCACCAATCATCTCCCCGATGGTAAAACCAGCCACTGAGCCTTCCACTCTTAAAACGATGCCATACATACCCAGCTCCTCAAAATGAGCCAGAAGCTCGTATGTTTTTTGGTATTCATGCTCTTCTATCTCGTTTCCACTGTGTTCTTCGTGGTAAAGAAGCAGAAAATCCCTGATATCGTCGTAATCCTCAGGACGAATCGGTGAAAAAAACGGCTCGCCGTAATTCTTTTTGAATCTGTTAATGTGATTACGCTGCCCATTAAATTTCTTACCGGCAAAGCTCTCCATCTCTTCGAAGGAATACAAATAATCGCTCCACCTTCTGTCATAATTGACATGCACGCTTTTATATCTCGTATCAAGTTTTATACGCGCCAAAGAATCCTCCGGGACGCCGAAAAGAAGCAGCGACAGATCATTTGTATTCACATACTCTATAAGCTCTGCCATCGCTCCATCAGGGTCCTCCCCAAAAGGATAAGAAAATGCCGGCTCATCACCTATCATCTGTCGAATAATCAATGTATTATTGTAAACTGCGAACTGCGTATCAGTGCCACGATTCCACATAAGAAGCGAGCCCAGCGAAAAATCATTGCAAAGAAACGGGCTTTCCTTCAAAAGTGGCATATACTCTATTAACTTGTTATATGAATACTCTTCAAAAAATAACATTTTGCCCTCCTTGAATTGTGTGCTATTTAATTGTATACAATTCGGGTAAAATGTCAAGTGTTTTTTTCGATGAATAAATCAGCAAAGCCCCCTCCCTTACCTGGAGCCCGCTTTCCTTACATTCCTTAAGAGGCACAGCCCAGCGGGCAAGGCTGTTGCTACGTTTTATTTGTTTAGCGTTCATGATTGCTACCTCCATTATTTGTGTTGCACAAGTTGTGCAACTTGGTATCAATCATTGTCGCAGAAATCAAGGTTCAAAGAAAGGTATGCGCTATTGAACGTTTACATACCAAAATAATGTAACGACCTGTATTTAGTAAGAAAGCACCTCACATTTGTGAGG
>JAZUFN010000114.1:0-3487 GCA_045640725.1 Lachnospiraceae bacterium | reverse complement strand
TCATAGTAGAAGCCTTCCTCTACTACAGGTCCTACCCAGAACTTAGCCTGAGGGAAAAGATGCTTTACTGCCTGTGCCATAACGTGTGCGCAGGAATGGTTCAGTACGTGGAGTCTTTCATCCTCTTTGAAATTTACCACTTGTTTTTCCTCCTTCTTTATTAGAAACAAAAAGCTCCCCTGAATGTGGGGCAGCCACACTCAAGGGAGCAAAATATACTTGGATTTATGCTCGGTTCCACCTTGATTTTTAACTTAATTCAGGCCTTAACGCAGCCGTACGGTAACGCTTATGTCGCGCACAACTCAGGAATGGTCTTCATAAAATCATCATCAAGGCACTCGCACCACCGGCCTCTCTCTGAGGACTCCGAAATTATTACTTTTTCCGTCACAGTTTTTATTTTAATGACGGAAGTATACCACTATCACCTTTAAAATGCAATACTTCTAAAAAAGATGTAATGTTGCATCACACTTTACCATAGATAGCGAATCGTGAAAAATTGTCAATGAGAAACGTCCCTGTGACAACTATAGGAGGTAAACGCCTCGCTTTTCAGCCTGCTCCATAACTTCTTCCGGCCAGATGGAGGACTGAACTTCGCCTATGTGGGCCTTTCTCAGGAAGAACATACAGATACGGCTCTGTCCGATACCACCGCCTACAGTGTAGGGAAGCTTTTTCTCCAGGATAGCCTTCTGGAAAGGAAGCTCTGCTCTCTCCTCGCAGCCGGCCTTCTTAAGCTGCTCTGCCAGTGCTTTCTCGTCTACGCGAATGCCCATGGAAGACAGCTCCAGTGCCATATCCAGTACGGGATAGTAGACCACAATATCACCATTCAGTGCCCAGTCATCATAGTCCGGGGCACGGCCGTCGTGAGGCTCGCCTGAAGCCAGCTTGTCACCAATCTGCATGATGAAAACAGCTCCCTTGAGGCGGGCGATGTTGTTTTCTCTCTCCTTTGGAGTGCAGTCAGGATACATGTTTTCCAGCTCCTGAGTAGTCACAAAGGAAATTTCCTTTGGTAGAATTTCCTTGATGTAGTCATATTTATTGGCGATGTAGTGCTCTGTTTCACGAAGAGCAGAGTACACCTTACGCACAATCATTTTAAGATTTTCTACGTTTCTCTCGTCCTGAAGGATGATTTTTTCCCAGTCCCACTGATCTACGAAGATAGAGTGAATGTTGTCAGTATCCTCGTCGCGGCGGATAGCATTCATATCGGTATAGAGACCCTCACCATAGGAAAAACCGTATTTCTTAAGAGCCATTCTCTTCCACTTAGCCAGGGAATGCACGATCTCCACTGTTGCACCCGGCTGCTCCTTTATATCAAAGCTGACAGGGCGCTCATAGCCATTCAGATTGTCATTAAGACCTGTCTCCGGGCGCACGAAAAGAGGTGCAGACACTCTGGTAAGATTCAGCTGCTTGGACAGCTGGCGCTCAAAATAGTCCTTTAAATGCTTGATAGCTCCCTGAGTCTCCTTAACTCCGATCTCAGTACGATAATTTTCCGGTATATAGAATTTGTCCATATAATCTCCTTCACCAATAAAGGGCAAACTCCCAAAGAGTCTGATAAGCCGTACCTGCATGCGACAACATGCATCGCTACTGCCGGCATCCCTTCATAATTTATAATCCCATACTTTATCACATCAACGCGAAAAAATCAAGGGTTGTCATAAGGGAATGCGGGCATCAACTGAAGCTTGAAGAGATTTTGCTCATGACGACGATCTATCTTTTTCTTTATTTCCTCATCCTCACATACGCCGGTTCTGATATAGCGATCCAGCACATTGTAAGTGAATCCCAGATTGTCCTCATCAGTCTTGCCACAGAGGCCGTCGGATGGAGCTTTTTCCACCAGATTAGATGGAACACATAAAAATCTGCCTATCTGCTTCACTTCATCTACAGTAAGATGGGCTAAAAGGCTCACATCGCCCGCCGCATCACCGTATCGGGTGGAATAGCCCACATAATCCTCGGACAGATTGCAGGTATTGATGACGCGACCATTCATGCTCTGCCCCACCGCATAAAGAGTGGACATGCGAAGACGCGGAGGGAGATTCTGGATAGTCTGGGGAGTTATTTCTACCCCAAATCTTTCCTTGAGCTGCTCCAATTGCTTCATCTCTCCCTTAAAAGCATCCGCAATATTTATGGTAATATTTCTAATGCCCAAATGATTACAAATTTGTATGGAATCAGAAATGTCCGCCTGCTCACCGTTTGGCATCATAACTCCGATTACCCTGTCCACACCCAAGGCTCTTGCGCAAAGCGCAGCACACACAGTACTGTCCTTGCCACCACTGATGCCTATGATAGCATTGCATCCCTTTCCGTTTTTTTCAAACCAGTCTTTTATCCAATTGCAAAGTTCTTCAGTAACTTTCTCCGCATCAAAATCCTTATTGGTATAAAACATAGCTCCCTCCTTCTTTTTTACCAAATCCGCATACACTGCTGTCGGTACCATTTCCTGCAGTTCATCCATCCTGCCGGCCTCAAAGCATTCTCTCACCTTAGTGGATGAAACATCGGCAAAATCAAACTTTACCTTGGATATGGGTATAGGGAAATCATTCGGCATATCCCCACCTCTGTCAAAAACTACAATTTCCGCCAGTTCCGCCATCAGTTTTTCCGAATGATACCAATTAAGCATCTCCAAAAGCTTGTCCGTACCCACGCAAAGCTTCACCGCCTCATAGCTCTTTTTCAAGTACATAACCGCATCATAAGTCTTGCCGGAAAGCCTGCCACAAGCTTCTTCGTCAGATACTGTGCAGGCATCAATACCTGCCACCACTTTACGAATAAGCTCTACCCTGCCCGCCCCGGAAAAAGCTTCTCCTCCGGGCAAATCTTTCCAGTGCTTGATAAAAGCAAGATTGGTAGGCATTATAACAATTTCTTCAGTTGGAAAATCCTCTCGTAGCTTTTTTACCATTTCCAGGTGGGCAAGTGTAAAAGGATTGAAGGTTCCACCAAACAAGATACAGGTGTTTTTTTTACTCATTTTCCACTCTCCAGTTAATGCAGCGGGTCAAATAGTCAACATAATCAGGATTCTTACACATGCCCTTGCCGGGAGTATCCGATATCTTGGCTACATCCTGACCATTACAGCGGGTAACCTTCATAACAATATTTAATGCAGGTACGTCTGTGTCATTGGCAATGTATGTGCCGATACCAAAGGCCACACGGGCCTTTTTTTCAAAATACTTGTACAGGGATGATGCCTTCTCAAAATCCAGGCTGTCGCTGAAAAGCAGGGTCTTGGTCAGAGGATCAATGCCCAGGCCCTTGTAGTGCTCAATCATCTTTTCTCCCCATGTGTAAGGGTCCCCTGAATCATGACGCACACCTGAAAAAAGTGTGGCAAAGGTCAGCTGGAAGTCCTTTAAAAAGCAGTCTGTAGTAATGGTATCAGTAAGAGCAATACCATTCAGAATACCAT
>JAZUFN010000113.1:0-8783 GCA_045640725.1 Lachnospiraceae bacterium | reverse complement strand
TGATAGCTGTAGTAGGCCCCACCGGAGCCGGAAAAACTACTCTTATTAACCTGCTTATGAGATTTTACGACCCTCTTTCAGGAGAAATCAGGGTGGATGGCTATGAGAATAAGGAAATAACCAGAAAATCTCTTAGATATTCATATGCTATGGTGTTGCAGGATACCTGGGTATTTGGGGGCACTATTTTCGAGAATATTGCTTATGGCAAGGAAAATGCCACAATGGAAGAAGTGGTAGAAGCGGCTAAGGCGGCAAAAATACATAACTTTATTATGAGACAGCCGGAAGGCTATAATACAGTCCTTACAGAGGACGGCGTGAACATTTCCAAAGGCCAGAAACAGCTTCTTACCATCGCCAGAGCCATGCTGCTGAATGCCGGCATGCTGATTCTGGACGAAGCCACATCCAACGTAGATACCCGAACGGAAAAGAAAATTCAGAGTGCTATGGAAGAACTGATGGCCGATAAAACCTGTTTCATTATTGCTCATCGCTTGTCTACAATAGAGCACGCAGATGAGATAATTGTAGTGGACAATGGAGAAATAAAAGAAAAAGGGCGGCATGATGAGCTCATGGCCAAAAGAGGAGCCTATTATGAGCTATATGCCGCACAAATAAGATAGTAATTAAAAGATTTCAATGGTGCCATCAATCTCGGCAAAAATCACCTGTTCTTTTTCGATGATTTGAGCTTTTCCGTTGGTGGCATCTATTAGTTTTCGGCTGACCTCATCTACTTTGGTGAGAGGGAGGCAGATCTGGACAGTAACGTTTTCTGCGTACCGGGTATCCATAATGGGGAGGCCCAGACTGCCCATCAGATATTGCAATTTGCCCAGGCCGTTATAGTCGGTGGTAATGGAGAGAAGTCTGCCGGGCGTTTTTTCGATAATCTCCGCATTTTTTAGGGCAGCGGCTGTGGAATCGGTATAGGCCCTTACCAGCCCTCCCGTGCCCAGCAGGGTGCCACCAAAATATCTCGTAACTACAGCACATACATTTTTCAGCTCAGCTCCCTGAAGAACAGAGAGAATGGGCTGTCCCGCAGTCTTTTGAGGCTCACCGTCGTCAGAGGCCCGCATAAGATCTACAGGTCCTTCCAAAATATAAGCGGAACAGTTGTGCCTGGCATCCCAGTACTGTTTTTTCATTTTTTCAATGAAGGCCAACGCTTCTTCTTCGCTGTCTATAGGAATTATGTGACAGATGAAGCGGGACTTTTTTTCTTCGATTTCGCCCTGACAGGGGCTGAATATGGTTTTGTATGGATTCATATTTTTTCGTTTTCTTCTTATAAATAATCTGTTATAATCAAATGATAACAACGATTGGTTTATTTTTCAAGATGAAGTTTATTTGGGAGAGTGCAAAATGGAAAGACAAGGAAAAGGTGGCATGCTGGCTTTGGTGATTATACTGGTAGTCGTCAATTTGCTTAGTATAGGTGGTTTTTTTGTACTGGGATTTATGTATATGAAGAATACAAATAATGCCGGGCAGAATGGCAATACTCAGGCACCCACTACTCAGGTGGGGGTGGATATTGATGTCACCCCTTCTAAAACACCGGACCCGACCGGAGTGGCTTCGCAGGAGCCATTGCCTGAGCCTAGGGCTGCCAAGCATGTGGCCAATCTTAAAGAGGAGATAACTAAGGCCAAGCTTCCGGAGGGAGCATTTGCTTCAGTCAGCATTTTTGACGGACAGGAATACCTGAAAATCATAAGCGGCGAATACACCATCTACTATAGAAATGATTATGTTGAATTTGGCGATGAGCCCTATGGCAGGGTCATTATTGAAAGAGGTATTGAGAAAAGAGAGTTCGCCTGGGATTATTCTCTAAAGGGAGAAAATATTGCCAATCTCGTTCCGGTAATATTTGACTGGAGAGAAAACAGACGAGAGCAGATGGCCTTTGTTTTTAAGAAGATGGCTGATAAAGAAGAGGAGTGTACGGGCATTCACTTCGTTACATGTCAGGATCTGGTAGAGTATAATACTCTGTCTCCTGAGATGGGCTTTGTTAATTGTATGTCCATCAGCGGATTTGTAGAGACCGATAAGGAGACATTGGTATGTGTTACCAATGACTCCCGAAAATATTACATATCCGCAGGTAAAAAGCTGAGCGAAAGTGAAAAATCCCAGCTTTCACTGTCTGTTGTTAACGATGTCAGATATTCCATGCTGAATGAAAGAATATTTGTTTATTCCAAAGTGGAACTTAAAAATATAGGATGGATAGGAGAAATTTCCTCCAGAGTGACTTATTCCACATTTGACTTTTTTGGTAATCACAGCAACATTTTTTACTGTTATGCAGAGCAGATGATCATGGCACACGAGGACATGCTGGTCATCACACCTGTTAAGGATTATGAGGATACCAAAAAGGCTAAGGTATCTCTCACCGGAGACAGCGGTGAAAAAATGATTTTCTTTGCCAAGGAAGGTATGCAGAATTCCTGGCAGGATCCCAAGAAATACGTAAAAAATGAAGATGGATATATGGAGTATAATGACCCTGACAACCCTGACGCATATACCTCATGGGGAGTCGACGTATCCAAGTTTAATACGGTAAAAGACTGGAAAAAGGTAAAGGAAGCCGGTTTTGATTTTGCACTTATAAGAATGGGATATCGTGGCTATGGCGGCGGTACCATTGTAGAGGATCCATATTTCGTAAGTAATATTGAGGGTGCACTGAAGGCAAAGATGGACGTGGGAGTATATTTCTTCACACAGGCTGTTACAGTAGCAGAGGCAGTAGAAGAAGCTAAAGCAGTCATAGATGCCATCAAGAAATATGAGATTACCTATCCGGTGGTACTGGACACTGAGTTTTACTCCAGTGTGGAAGCCAGAGCAAATTATATGTCTGTACAGCTTCGTACCGATATTATTAAGGCCTTTTGTGAGACTATAAAAAAAGCCGGCTATACGCCGATGATTTATTCCAGTACCAACTGGAGCCTTCTGAATTATGACAGAAGTCAGCTGGACGAGTATGATTTCTGGTACGCATATTATGGTCTGAACGTAGACTATCCTTATCATTATGAGATATGGCAGTACTCCGATAGCGCTACAGTACCCGGTATTTCAGGTAGTGTAGATGTGAATATTTGCTTTAAGAAATATTAAGCAACGAAATAACTAAGGGGACAGCATTTGCTGTCCCCTTAGTGTTTTTTATTTGAAATAAAGCTGTTCTTCTTCGTCAGTCATGCCGGCAAAATCCTTTAATGCCTGAATAGTCTGAGCAGTATGGCTGGAGAGCATCTTAATAAGGTATTTGTACTTGGTCTCCCAGCTGGAATATGTGGAAATCTTGGCGCCGGAGTTGCCGCGCTTAATGTAAAGATAGGTGCCACCCCAACGCTCGCAGTTGAATTTCATATCGTGTGCGATTACATTGACAAATTTTTCCTGAGCGTAAGTAGAAGAGTATTGGTCACTAAAGGCTGTTTTTGTATATTTACCAATGGTGGCAAAGAGGTCTTTCTTGAACTCAGGGGATTTCATCAGTGCGCTAAGGAGTACTCTGTAGGTGCTGGTACGGCTCTGATTGAAAAATTTGTCTTTATAGGTATAATTGCAGGTCTCTCTCATAGTGAGGTCCTGGTCATGGAGAGCAAACATCCATTTGCCATCGCCTATTCTGTATACTCTCAGGTGACAGTCATTGTCAGAACCCCAAAGCTCCATGGCCCAGTAGGTAAGGAGACTGTCGTAATCAATGAGCTCCAGAAGTTCGTCGAATACCTTAGAATCAGATAAATCGCCATTTTTAATAAGGTCCATGGCTTTTGTAAGAGTAGCCTTATCATCTGCATCGCCACCCTTAATATTGCTGGTAGACATGCTTTTGGAAAAGGCAACGTCTTCCGGGTCAACTCCATAGTGGCTGGCAATCATGTTCACATCCTGATGCTCACGAATATAGTAAACACCTCTGTATTCGTTATTGACATAGAGATTTACAGGTCTGTAGGCTTCACGCAGAATAAGTTCTTCCCCATAATAGGATGAGAGAAGGGAAGAAAACAGTTCGTCTCTCATAGTGGTATAGGCGTTATCCTGAGAACCGCCTCTTAAAGTAAAGGAATTAAATTCATCTATATCCAGATCATCAAAAAGCTTGTAATTAAGCTTGGAAGGACCATAGGATGACTTCATTTTTATCTGATAGCTTGTCTTATCTGAATATAGTGTGGAAGCACCGCACAGCTCGACGGCTGCGTTTACTGAAAATTCTTCAGTAAGAATAAGGGTGTCTTCTGTACGATTGTTTTTATAAAGAGCTATGTTGATGGCGTGTAGTGGCCTCTTGGATTTCTGAGCCTTGAGGGCCTTCCAATCGTCGGCTGACATGGTCATGGATACTACGTCCAAAGTAACATCCAAATCATTAATAAAGTAGTTATATACTGTCTCAAAGCTGGCCGGTTTATTATCTTCATAGCAGACAGCCCTTAATGTAGTGGTTTTGGAAAAAACTAAAGGCTTTCCATCCCAGAGCTTGGATGAGGTAGTAGGAGCAGAGCAATCGGTAGTATAGTAGATTTTACCGCCGGAAGTAAATTCGACGGATATCTGATCCTTATAAGCACCGCTCTGTACATTGGCTACAGGCTTTGTGGAGAATGTGCTCTCGCCATCACTGTTTTTATTACCCAGTGTAGGAGTTTTCTGGATGACGAATTGGCCGGGATCTTTTGGACTGCGTCCGTAGCTGACACCGTCATACATCTCCGGGAAAGTAACGCAGTCTATGATGATACCGTCTTTTGAAGTTAGGTAAACTGTCTCTCCGAAATATGATAGCTCAATAGGAGACTCCGGCACCTTGAAAAGATCGGTGGGATTGTCATAAATAGTAGCAGCACGGCCCATGCAGTAAATAAGCATATATTCGCCTGGTGCCAGGGAAACATCAGGGAGTCTGTAATCCAAAAGGTGCTTTGAACCATCAGACAAATAGTAGTCTGACAGCAGGATAGGCTGATCAGAAGTATTGTAAAGCTCTACCATATCGTAGTAATCAGATACCTTTTTGGAATTAGTATACTTCTTATATTTATTGTTGGAAGACAGAATCTCGTTTATTATCAGCGGGCTGGAAGCGATAATGGCGTATGCATTGACATTGGCCAGAGCATGAGCATTACCCTCGGGAGTATTTGGATATCCCGGAGAAGGGAAATCACAAACACCGTCTTTTGTGATGGTGGAATTGGAATCCAGATTCTCATATGAGATGGAGTCTATCAACAGACCATCTGCTCTGGTAAGAAATACTGTCTCACCTTCGCTGCTGAGCTTGAAGGAAAGATTCCCGGGAATCTTGGTAGCTTCTTTAGCCCCGGGAAGGGTAATTTCGCCTTCGCATGTCAATACCACATACTCACCCGGAGCCAGCTCTTTTTTAGGAAGCTGGGATTTAAGCGGCTTCTTTTCTTTATCAGAAAGATAAAAATTGGAAAGGTCAAGAGGGTCTTGGCCTGCGTTGTAAAGTTCAATCCAGTCACAAAGGACTCCATTAATTGGGTAGGTTTTATTTGTAGCCATGACCTCACTTATGACGATTTTTTCAGGAGGTGCTGATGGTACCGGGGTGCCGGTAGGCAAGGGCTCAGTGGGAAGAGGAGTATTCTCTGCCGCAGGGGTATTTGTATTATTAACATCCTGTGTAGGATTGGGAAGTGGAGTGCCGGAAGTGCCAGCATTCGCATTGGAGCATGCACCGGCAGATATGACCATGGAACAGGCCAATATTACTGCTAAAATATTTTTTTTCATTTTATGGAAAACTCCCTTATAAAAAATACGATAGCCTATGTGTTGTAACAGCATAGCCTATCATATAATAGCATATTTTAATCAGAGGTTACAAGCTATAAATGCTTGGAAACGCTTTTATTCGGTAGTCAATTTCTTCTCATATATCTGCATGCCCATGGCAGCTGATAATAATACTGTAGCAATACCATCCAGTACTGCCGAAATATTTCCGGAATAATTCCTAATGGTAATATACATAATGATTTCCTGGCTGGAGCCAAGAATGCGAGATATGATAGTGCTGCTGATAGCAGTGCCTACGTTGGCAGCCACAGTAAAGAGTAAAGCAAACCATATTAATCCGAAAACTTCAAAGCCGATACCCTCAGTCTGTGCAGAAAGAACCCTGATAAGGATTGCCAGCACAAAAGTGAGAAAAAGAGGAAAAAAAACCAGAATAGCTGCAATAAGCAGGGCGGAAAGGTTGGAAGCTGCACCCTGGGACAAGTTGGAAATACTTATGGAATGTAAAATTATTTGGGATAAGAGACTAATGCCTAGCAGGATAATACCAAATGTGAAAAAATTCCTTTGTAGTTTTGTCATAATAACCTCCCATGATAAAAGAAAAAGGTCATCGTAGGATGACCTTGACAGAGGTACAAGGATTCGAACCTTGAAAATGACGGAGTCAGAGTCCGTTGCCTTACCGTTTGGCGATACCTCTATAATAATATTTCGTCCTTTCTGCAAGGAACAGGCGTAATTATACAACAGCAAATTTCAAATTGCAAGTATTTTTTTTATTTTTTTAAAAGTTTTTTTCGTTTACTATAAGGGAACGGTGTGATATGTTTATTTAATAGTGAATAAGATGGGTAATAATGTCAAAATCATAAAAAAGGACTAAAACTATGGGCTTACCGAGGCTTTATGACAAAACTCAAATAGATAAGAAGAACCTGCTTTTTCCCAGTGCGGCACTGTGGGCGCTGATTATTCCTGTAATGATGGAGCAGACGCTGAATGTACTGGTAGGCATGGTGGATTCTGCAATGGTATCAAAGGTGTCTCAGGATGCAATGTCGGCCGTTACTTTATCTGATTCTATAAATCAGCTGGTACAGCAGGTATTTGCAGCATTGGCCACAGGTGGTGTTATCATTTGCTCGAAATTTATAGGGGCAGAAGATAAGAAGAAAGCCAATGAAGCTGCCAGACAGATAGTTTTTTTGATGGCGGCCATTTCAGGTGCACTGACTATATTAATGTTTATCTTCAGGATTCCTATTCTCTCCTTGCTTTTTGGAGAACTGGACCCCGATATTATGAAGGAAGCAGTCACATATTTTACGGTTACTGTATTTTCTTTTCCTTTTATAGCACTTTTCTCCGCAGCGGCAGCTTTTTTCAGGGCATCCGGAAAAACAAGATTTCCTATGATAGTAGCCCTTGTTTCCAATGGCATAAACGTAGTAGGGAATGCAATTTTCCTGTATGTACTTAACATGGGAGTGGCGGGAGCAGCTCTGGCTACGCTGATTTCCAGGGCAGTGGCTACCATAATTCTTTTGGCAGAGTTGAGAAAGCCTCATCAGATGCTGGTTATCAGAGATTATTTTACCATAAGACCGGATATGAAGCTGATAGGAAGAATATTGGCTATAGGTATTCCTACAGGCATTGAAAACGGTATGTTTCAATTCGGTAAGCTGATGATTCAGTCATCGGTATCTACTCTTTCATCTGATGCTATCGCAGCTCAGTCATGGGCTTCTATCTTTGAAGGACTGAACGGAGTGGCTGCATCAGGTGTAAATATTGCTCTGCTGACCATAGTAGGGCAGACTCTGGGGGCAGGTCGAAAAGAAGAAGCTAAGTACTATGTGGTAAAGCTTATGGGCTATGCTGAAGCTGTTATTATAGCTTCCTGTCTGGCGGTTTTTGCAGTCTGCAGACCTATTATGCAGATAGCTGCTCTTTCAGAGGCTGCCATTGAAATAGCCTGGGAAATGATGATCTGGATAACCATTATAAAGCCTTTGTTCTGGGTACCGTCGTTTACCATTACCAATGGCTTGAAAGCCGGCGGAGATGTAAGATATACCATGATTGTATCATCCATATCTATGTGGGTCTGTCGAGTCTTTGTGGCTACTTTGCTTATCAGAGCCTTCCACTTTGGGCCTATTGCCGTATGGATAGGTATGTTTACGGACTGGGCAGTCCGTGGCGCTCTCTTCTTCGTAAGATTTGCATCAGGAAAATTTATTAAACATATATAAAGGAATTGGGGTTATGGAGACAATCAGAATTTTTGATGAAGCACCTTATGAGACTCAAGCCAAGGCTCAGGTTTTATCCTGTCATGAGACAGAGTACAAGGGTGAAAAATGCTATGCTCTTGTGCTGGACAGAACGATATTTTTCCCGGAAGAAGGGGGACAGAGTCCGGATAAAGGCACAATAAACGGTCGGGAAGTAATTGATGTTCAGGTAAAGGACAGAATCATTACCCACTATCTGCACGAAGCGGTAGCAGAAGGTGAAGCAGAGCTTTTGCTGGACTGGGATCACAGATTCAGCAACATGCAGCAGCATAGTGGAGAACATATTTTTTCCGGGCTGGTGCATAGTTTATATGGCTTTGAAAATGTGGGCTTTCACCTGTCTGATAATTCCGTTACCATGGATTTTAACGGGGTGCTGACAGCAGAGGCTGTGGCAGAGATAGAAGACAAGGTCAATCAGGCTGTTTTCCAAAATATTGATATTGATGCCCGCTATGTGGATAACGATACCCTTAAGACCCTGGAATATCGCAGCAAAAAAGAACTGGCAGGGCCTGTAAGAATAGTGACGATTCCGGGCTACGATGTGTGTGCCTGCTGTGCACCGCACGTTAGGCGTACAGGGGAAATAGGTATGCTTAAGGTCGTTCACCTTCAGAGCTATAAGGGGAAGTCGGAGGCCAAGCGGTCTTA
>JAZUFN010000112.1:0-1745 GCA_045640725.1 Lachnospiraceae bacterium | reverse complement strand
AGCGTTACCGGCAAGACTTGAGGACATAGAAAAAGCCCCGGACAGCTGTAAGCTCTACATAACATTAACAGAAGGGAAATTTCATCAGGTAAAGAGGATGTGCCATGAAGTGGGTGTGGAAGTGACCTACCTTAAGCGCGTGGAGTTTGGAGGCATCCCATTAGATTCTCAGTTACCTGTAGGTGAAATGCGGTTTTTGACAGAAGATGAAATTAGACGACTTACTGAAAGATAAGGATGCGGTTATTTTTGACCTGGATGGCACCCTTATTGACTCCATGGGACTATGGGCTGACATTGACAGGCAGTATTTTGGCCGTTTTGGCATTGATTTACCTGGGGACTACCAGGGTGCTATAGCCGGCATGAGCTTTTTGGAAACAGCTGTTTACAGCAAGGAAAGATTTAATTTGCCCGATTCTGTGGAAAAAATTATGCAGGACTGGAATGATATGGCTATGGACATGTATGCCAATAACATTCCACTTAAAGCAGGGGTAAGAGAGTTTTTACCGGCACTTAAGAAGAAAGGGATTTTAACAGGAATTGCCACATCCAATTCTATGGAGCTGGTAGAGGCCTGCCTGGATCATTTGGGAGTAAGACACTTTTTTGATGAGGTGCATACCTCCAGTGAAGTAGAGCACGGTAAGCCTTTTCCGGATATATATCTTTTGGTAGCAAAGGAGCTGGGCGTCAATCCCAAACGTTGTATCTGTTTCGAAGATATTCCTGAGGGCCTTACTGCAGGCCTTACTGCAGGCATGATGACTGTAGCAGTGGATGATGAATATTCAAAGAACATTACAGAAAAAAAGAAGGAATTAAGTACTTATTTTATAAGAGACTATAAAGACTTTGAATTATAATTTCAAAGTCTTTAAAATAACAGGGGGTAATAAAAATGGCAGATTTTACCGGTTACGGAAAGTACATTGCAGAAAAGACAGATGAGCTTATAGGTATTGACAGTCCTACAGGCTACACGGAAAATGCTGCTAAGTATGTAAAGGAGACCTTTGAGGCTCTGGGCTATACAGCCACCATCACCAGAAAAGGCGGCGTTATTGTAGACCTGGGTGGACAAGACAGCGAGAATGCTATTTTGCTGGAAGCTCATATGGATACTTTGGGAGGCATGGTAAGAGAGATTACCGGAGAGGGCAGACTTAAGCTTACCAATCTGGGAGGAATGAATCCCAATAATGCAGAGGCTGAAAATGTTCGTGTAGTGACCAAATTTAATGGTATCTATGAGGGTACCTTACAGCTTGCCAATGCATCTGTACATGTAAATGGTGAATACAGTGATACCAAGCGTGAGTGGAAGGTTATGGAAGTAGTATTGGATGAGAAGGTTACTTCCAAGGATGATGTAAAAAAGCTGGGTATTTCTGTCGGTGGTATAGTTTGCTTTGAGCCACGTTTCAGAGTCACAGAAAAAGGCTTTATTAAGAGCCGCTTCCTGGATGACAAGCTGTCTGTAGGTATACTCATGGGCTTTGCCAAGTATATTAAAGACGAAGATATTGAGACTGACAGAAGGATTTATTTACATATCACCTCCTATGAAGAGGTAGGTCATGGTGGCTCTGCATCAGTACCCGCAGGAGTAACAGATGCTATTTCAGTGGATATGGGCTGCGTAGGCACAGGTCTTGAATGCAAAGAGACAGACGTTTCCATCTGTGCCAAGGATTCAGGCGGTCCCTATGATTACAGCCTGGTAAAAGAGCTTATTGCAG
>JAZUFN010000111.1:0-4168 GCA_045640725.1 Lachnospiraceae bacterium | reverse complement strand
GATATAAGCCATAGTAGCCGTAGCCATAGAAGCCATAAGCATACTCACAGTATTTTTCCACGAATTCCCGATCATAGACCGTAGCCTCAGTAGCTGTAGTATTTTCGGTATTAATTTCTTGAAAAAAGAAAGCAGCCTGCGAATAATCAGCAGGCTCTATTTCTTTTATTATTAGTCTTTCAGTTTCATCTATAGTCATATAAGGATTCACCTTTTATTACGGCTTAATCTTTTTATGGTGATAAAATCAACAATAATTATTGTACATAAGCCCTGAATATGCAGAATTCACATAGGGGTTAAAAGGATTTTTCACCTGTGTGTTGGGGTAGGTGATAACGGTTTTATCAATAAAATCCAGAGGATTCAAGGTAATATCGCCAAAGCGCTCAATAAGCTTATCTGTGGCCTCCTGATTGTGTTTAAACAGAGCTTCCATCTGGCCGCTGGTAATAGAAAAATGCATTTTTTCCCTATCCATTGATAAGGTACCATCCTGCTGCAAAACAAAGCCATTTTCCTCCAGTACCGACTGTATATCGCCTATCATTTTTCTCATTTCCAGTATAAGCTTGCGAGAAGATCTATGTATGCCTGAACCTATAGTAATATAGTTAATAAAATCATTATAGGTTCGGATAAAATCATTTATCTTGGCTATAACCGGAGCATCAGCAACCACAGAAGAAATGATGGCCGGTGTTTCTTTGGTAGTATCTAAAAAGTCAAGGCGCAGACCGGAATCCATAACAAACTCTCTGGCAGAAGTAATAAACTCTTCGCCGTTAATATAGGCCTTGGTCTTTTTCCCTTCCATTACCACATTATCCAGGCCAAAATGACGCACTATGCCCAGATAAGTATTGTCAGGCATACGAGTATCCTTAAGCTTGAAGGGCGTACCATTTTCCTTGGCCCAAATATCCATACGGGAGCGCCCAAAATCTTTCATAACAGCGACATTGGTCCTAAGGCCGATATTGGACTTGTTAATAAAGTCAGAGAGCTTGGTCTGTAGCTCCTTATTGCTTGCACCTTTTTGCACTATGAACTGGAAAGAATAAAGATTGTCCTCCACGCCGATAGTAAAATTATACTGCCCGGCTACCAGCTCTGTTTCTCCCACCGATACAAGGTGGCCTTCGTTACGCTGAGTTGTAGACAGCTCTGTCACTTCTACTGCCAAAGCCTCGAAGTCCAAGGGATCAAAGCCCTCCACTGTCTGCACGGAAACATTTTCCGGCTGATCAGATACCAATACACGCTTGGAAAAAACTCCGGATGCTTCCTCTACTGTCAGCTCCTTAAGGACGTCTGCCAAAGCCAGAGCTTTTTCCTTTACTCCAAGAGCATACTCCTGAGTATTTTCATCAAAAGTAATCTTGTAGAAAGGCTTGTCTGCATTTATTCTTCGTATACGTCGATGGATGGCTTTTAACTCATCCCTTTTATGCGAATCGAAACGGGTCTGACGCATCATAACGTGACCCTCTATTAAATTGTTGTATACGCTTAACAACGGCATAAAGCAGGACCTCCTTTCCCTTGATTATGCTGCATGATAGTTACTCATCCGGGCCTCCTTGCCCATATGACGTGAATCAGCTAATCCGATTTACAAAATCATACATAAGCTCTACAGTATTGTCTATACCTACAAATCCGGAATTCAATGCCATGTGATAATTCTGTGCCACACCCCACTTTTCTCCGGAATGATAATTAAAATAATTGGAACGACGCTTGTCTTTTTTCAAAATAATATCCTCAGCCTTGTTGGGATCAACTGAATCGATACGAACAGCACGTTCTTTTCTGAAGTCCATATCTGCATACACAAAGAAGTGAATAACATTGGGACATTCACGTAAAATATAGTTTGCACAACGACCTACGATAACACATGGGCCTTCCTCTGCCACCTTTCTGATAACATCGGATTGAGCCAGATAAATACGATCATCCAATGAAAGATGGGAAAAACCGCCCTCTTGATTACCATAAGCGCTCATCCCCATAGCTATGGAATAAAGCAAGCTGTTGGATGCCTTTGTTTCAGCATTCTGGAATGCTGCTTCTGCGTATCCGCTTTCCTTGGCTGCTCTGGTAATAAGCTCATTGTCGTAAAAAGGGATGCCCAGGCGCTTCGCCAGCTTTTCACCAATTTCACGTCCACCGCTACCATACTGTCTGCTGATAGTAATAATCTTATTCATATGCTCGCTCCCATAATTAATTTGTTATGTAAACTAATAAAAACCCAACTTCCCACTTGTATAATAGCATAGGAAGCCGGGTTTTTCAAGTTTTTACTCCACTACCTGTATGTGGACGCTCACAGATATTCCACTTTCGTCACAGGCAGAAATAATTATATCGCATTCCCCGATTCCTGAAGAAGTAACCTTACCATTTTTTGTTACCACAGCCACTGAAGGATCTGTAGAAAAATATGTCACATCCGTATTGTCCGCCAGTTCCGGCAGCACTACAGGCATCAATGAAATATTTCTGTTCAATTTCATTTTGATGAAAGTCTTTTCCACATTGATGGAGGTGACCAGCTTGTGAGATATTTCTTCCAGCATAACGTATGTTCCGGGTTCGTAGATATGGAAAACATACTGTTTTTTTTCTTCATCGATATAATAGCCATCTACCTTAGCCATTACAGTCTTTCGATTTGGAGTATAATAAACTCCAAATTTGTCGGGATCATAGCCTTCAGGGCGGATGATTCTGGCATATATCGGGAATTCGTTGATAGCTTCAGGGTCAAGGTACTGGACCTCAAAACCAATGTATTTTTCGGTAGTCACCACCCTATCCACAGCATTTTTCACAATATAGGGGTCCAGTGTCTTAACATATATGGAATTAGCATAGGGCTCATTACTTACCAACATGGTAAGTCTGGTAGTCTCTTCTGAGTCAATAGGGAAATCCTTAAACAGATTTTCCTCTTCTACTACACCATCCACATAGATGGTATCCAAAAGATGACCAAAAGAAATTTTGATTGAATTTAAACCTTGTACTTTTATTTTAGTGGTAAGCAGACTATAGTCAAAAACGTCTTCTCGAATGCCGTCATTATAGGTAGCCACCGCTTTTATATACTTTCTATCCACTTCAGAGCCTGTGTATACAGGACCTCCTATATACTTAGCTTCAAATTGCACCAGCTCTCTGGGTAAGCCTGTAACATTAATAGTGGTTTTATAATCGTCATACCAGACTTCAATAATATTGTCCCCGACTTTTTCTACTATTCCCGGCTTCAGAACAAGTGACGATGGCTCTATCCGCTCAGGCTCAATGGAATCCCAGGTATACACGATATAGGCCTCAATATCCGTCTTGATTACCGCATTAGTAACGATTCTGTCTTCACCTATATATGTCGCTACTATTTCCTTTATGGCCAATTGGGGAGTGACTGAAGGCTCCGTCGTAGGCGAAGGTGTGGCAGTCGCCGTAAGTGTGGGTGTAGCACTGTTGGTAGGAATCGGTGACGGCACAGTACTATTAGTAGGTATTGGTGACGGTGTAGCACTGTTAGTCGGGAGGGGTGTTGATGTAGCGCTGTTGGTAGGTGTTGGGCTAACTGTATCAGTAGGTATAGGAGTGTCGGTAGGCGTAGCCTCAGTGGTAGGAGTAACTGTCACATCTGCAGTAGGAGCAGGAAGCGGTGTGCCCGTTACATCTTCCGTAGGAGTTGGGAAAGATGTAGCCGTTACTGCTGCCGTAGGGGAAATATCAGGCCCCCCTTCAGTATTACCCAGTGCCATTCCGGACATTCTCCAAAGTCCTAAAACAGCTCCTAAGGAAACAACAAAAGTAGCTGTCCATTTCACTACGTTCTTATCTATTTTGTTTTTATCATTTTTCTCTTTCAAAATGCCACCTCGCCTATCCTTGCCCGTGAAAATCACCGCATCGACAAGAATCTTCCTCAATAGTAATATCGGAAATATTTTTTTTCACTTTAGTGTTGACAAACACAGACTGTAATGATAAAATTTCCGATGTTGCTGAGAGAAATGGCGACATGCAGAAGTGGCGGAATTGGCAGACGCGCATGATTCAGGTTCATGTTCTTGTAATGAGATTGAGGGTTCAAGTCCCTTCTTCTGCACTAAAAAGCTCAACCGAAAGGTTGGGCTTT
>JAZUFN010000110.1:0-3234 GCA_045640725.1 Lachnospiraceae bacterium | reverse complement strand
GTTAGACTACTTTATCATAACACAAACGCCGGCAGTTTGCAATGAAAAACCGCCGGCGTGGATATACAAAAAACGCTGTATTTATGCTATTTTCTAGTGAATTTTGTCAAAATTGGCAGCAGTTCTTTTATGCAATCCAAGGCATAATTTACTTCCTCCAAAGTTGTCTCTTTACAAAAGCTGAACCTTATAGTGGAATCCAAATATTTTTCAGGAGTCCCCAAGGCTTTTAAGGTGCCGGAAATAGCCGGATGATTGGAAGAACAGGCAGATCCTGAGGACACGTACACTCCCTTTTCTTCCAGAGCATGCAAAAGCACTTCAGCTCTCACCTTTTCAAATCCTGCGCTTATAATATGTGGGGCAGTATTTTGTATGTCGTCTTCATCTGCCACCGCATGCACCATAGCCCCCGGAATAGCCGAAATTCCTCTGTACATAACCTTTTTACACTCAAACATGCTTTCCCTATTTTTATCCAGGTCATTATACATTTCCGTGGCTGCCACTCCCAGGCCTGCTATGGCAGGAACATTTTCAGTCCCTGATCTCATACCCTTTTCCTGACCGCCTCCATAGATGATAGGCTTGATATTTACTCCTTTTTTGACATACAAAAATCCGGAACCTTTGGGTCCGTGTATCTTATGCCCGCTGACAGACATAAGATCAATGCCCAGATTTTTAGGTACTATCTTCATTTTGCCAAATGCCTGAATAGCATCTACGTGGAAAAGAACTTCAGGACGTTTTTCTTTGATTCTGTCAGATATTTCTTTAACAGGATTAATGGAGCCCACCTCATTATTTACATACATAACGGATACTAAAATAGTATCATCGCGCATAAGTGACAGCAAGTTATCTATATCCACTCTGCCCATTTTGTCCACTTCGCAAAATGACACTTCAAATCCCTGTTCCTGTAAAAATAAAACAGGATTATATACAGAGGCATGCTCCATCCTGGTAGTAATAATATGCTTACCTCTTCTGGATTTAGCCAGCGCGCCACCGATAAGAGCCATATTGTTGGATTCTGTACCACCTGATGTAAAAACAATCTCGGAAGTCTCACACTTAAGTATTTTAGCAATAGCAGACCTGCTTTCATTCACATACTTTTCTGCTTTCATGCCTACAGTATGCTTAGAAGAAGGATTGCCATATTCCGAGAGAAAGGTTTCACTCATTTTTTCAAAAACTTTTGGGCTGACCTTGGTGGTAGCCGCATTGTCAAGATATGCTTCCATTGCTATTTCTTTCTATTTTTTGATATCAATATTTTTTTCCACTTCATACATAAGGATAGAGAAAAAAGCCAGTCCTGCTGTCTCTGTTCTTAAAATGCGTTTCCCCAGAGAAACTGTTTTAGCCCCATTTTCTAACAGAGTGGCAATCTCGCCCTCATCAAACCCACCTTCCGGCCCTATAAAAACAGAAACCGTGGGATGTTGATTCCTGTCTACTCTGGCATTAATGTCAGCCAGCATATCAGACAAGGCAAGCATACCTCTGGAGTTCTCATAAGGTACGGCAATAACTCCATTATCACAGTCTGCAGCAGCGACCTTAACGGCTTCCTTCATGGACATAACTTTACCCACCACAGGAATTATCCCTCTTCCTGACTGTTTTCCTGCGGCTCTTGCTATCTCTGTCCAACGGGCATTTTTCTTAGCCTCAGACTTATCATCCTCTACCTTCATAATACTGCGTTTCATGGCTACAGGTACTATTTCACTTACTCCCAATTCCACTGCTTTCTGGATAATAAGCTCCATCTTATCCTTTTTGGGTAGCCCCTGATACAACACTATTCTTACAGGCAGCTCAGTTTCATTCTTTTTTTCTGACACTATATGACACAAAACCGAATTTTTATCTGATAAATCACTTATTTCGCATTCATAGTCCATGCCATGTCCGTCCGTAACGGTAATAGTATCTCCCGGACGGAGTCTCAGCACATTCTTAATATGATTTACATCATCTCCGGTGATTATAAGACTGTCAGGAGATGCCAGTCCATCACAATAAAATCTTGGCATTATGCTTCCTCTTTCATTTCAGCAGGGTTCATACAAACAAATGAGCTCCAATCCCCCATGGTCAACACTTCCATTATCTCAAGACCGGCTTTTTCGCAGGCTTCTCTTACTTCCTCTATCCTGTTTTTATATATGCCGGAGGAAATAAATATACCATCCTCCTTTAGGATATCCTTAACAAATCCGGCAATAGGAATAATAACATCTGCTAAAATATTGGCTACTACCACATCGTACTGTCCGCCATTAGCCTTATTCAGCGTAGCTCTGACTTCACTGTCAAAAACATTGGAAAAAGAATATATACACTGACCGAATATCTTCTCCGACAAATCCGCAGGCACATCACTTCTCTCAGTCTCAATTCCATTGCTTTCGGTATTTTCCACTGATATATTTACTGCATTTTCATCAATATCAGTACCTACTACACGCTTGGCCCCCAGCTTGCTGGCCAGAATGGAAAGTATACCACTGCCACAGCCAATATCCATCACCGTACTGTCTGCAGTCATATATTTTTCTAAATTAATCATACAAAGCTTGGTGGTCTCATGCTCACCTGTACCAAAGGCGGACCCGGGATCCAGCGTCAAAACATATTTGGCTTCTAGTCCCTCAGGAAGCTCCTCCCAGGTAGGCTTTATTGCTATATTCTCATTCACCTTGAAGGGATGGAAAAATTCCTTCCAATTGTCTTTAAAATCATCTTCGTCAATGTCTTCAGTAGTAACAGCCCCACTTCCGATGTCCATAAAATCAGCGGTTTCCTGAAGGCCTGCCTTCACCTCACTCAGTGTCCGGGCCAGCGCTTCATCTCCCATATCCTTATCCAGATAGAAGCTTACTTTAGCACTACCGTCATCCGGAGGAAGTTCAGGTAAAATATCAATAAACATGCGCTGCTTATCTGCTTCTGAGAGCTGTACATTATCGGTAACCTCAGCCCCTTCAATGCCTTTTTCCATAAGCATATCCACAATTAAATCAGATGCCAGCGTTGTAGTATCAATTGTTACTTTTAAAAATTTCATAGATTATCTCCTTTGCCGCAGGCTCTCTCACTTTCCGAAGGGAAGTGAGTTAAGAAGGCCCGTACGGCGAGTACTACAAACCTGCTTGTAAGAGCAGGTGCGACAAGGAGTGTGTAAACACTCCCGATACTATAATTAGCTTTCGTTAG
>JAZUFN010000109.1:0-14194 GCA_045640725.1 Lachnospiraceae bacterium | reverse complement strand
TCCCCTCCCTCGTCCTTTGATGCAAATCCAGCACTTCTTTCTCCGCCTGCTCAAATGCAAGCCTTATCTGCTCTTTTGCCAATTCCATAAGATATGCATTCACCCCATTAAGAATTAGATCCACATTGCTACCGGTCGTTGGCACTTTAGTACTTAATGCACTTTTGTATGTATCTGTATTTATATGGGGCTCCTTCAAGAAGACAAGCGATATACCTTCTTCATACATTTGCTGATACACCTGAAATCCCTCTTCTGCACTTCTGCTCATTCTTGACACCGAGTCAAATATTATTGTATCCCCGGGCTTAATCTTCCTTGAAAGTTTTATCCATTCCGGACGTTCCATCTTTGTACCAGTAAATGCCTCCTTTATGATGTATGCGTCGTTATTGTAGTTTTTAATATTTCTTTCCTGTCGCTCAATTGACTGCTGCTTACGACTTATTCTGCAATATCCGTAGACCATTTCAATTACTCCTGTACCATTTTTAACGTTCGTTAGATTTAATATTAAACATTATATCGTATCATCGAGCTTCATTCAATAACTTTTGATACTTTTTCTCATATCGTTTGATTTGGTACGTTCTCACAAAAAAAGACGAAGTGACCGTATTAGTAATTTTATGTTACGTCGTTCGTTCATTCGTCATTAAATATTTCTTTGTTTATAACATAATCCCTAATTTCTTCCCCCTCCTTAGATCTTTTTATATACTTTGTTAGTCATGTGCTAAAGCATGTCCCTTCCTTTGTACCACGCCAATATATTCTTTTGTATTAACAAATATCACTAAGACTTGTTGATAAAAAATTAACCAAAAAAGGTTGACACATCTTGAATTAATTGTTATACTCCAATTAACCTAAATAGGTTAAGGAGGGTATAATATGTCAGAGAAAACTGAATTAGGAAAATTTTTGAGTGAACTTAGACTGGCAAATGGAGAACTGTTGAGGGATATGGCTGTTAAATTAAGCGTTTCGTCAGCATTTTTATCTGCAGTAGAAAATGGAAAGAAAAAAATGCCCGAAAAATGGTATAGTTCTCTCAAAGAATCATATGGATTATCGTCTATCGATATTGATCGTTTGAAAGCTGCTGAACTATCGTCCAGTGATAAGATTGAGTTAGATGTATCGTCAGTAATTCCTGTTCAAAGGGACTTGGCAATTAAGTTCGCTCGTGAATTTGACAGTTTTGACGAAGAAACAAGTAAAAAATTAATGGAATTTTTGAATAGACACAGGGAGGTAAAATAATTTGTCATCGCCATACATATCAGAACCAATGTCTAGACATGATTTACGAAATATAGCGCATGTTTTCTTGGAAAAGTTAGGATTGGAAAAAACCATATATTTCCCAGTCACGGCAGTATTAGAAACTCTTCATTTGATTTTTCCTAATTTTTCATTTGAAATTGTAGAAGATGAGGAACTTCCGAAAAATGTTCAAGCAGATACAGATGCTATATCAGGTCATATCAGAATCCGCAACAGTGTATACGAAAGAGCATGTGAAGGTAGCGCCATTGACAGAATGACTATTACTCACGAAATTTCACATTTTCTTTTATTACGAATATGCAGCGTAAAATTTCAGAGAAATAATGATAATGAAGTTGTTTTACAATATAGAGATCCAGAGTGGCAGGCGGGATGTTTAGCAGGAGAAATCATGGTTAACTCCGCTCTTACATCAGATTTTGGAGTTAAAGATATCCAAGAGAAATGTGGTGTATCATACACAGCTGCTTGCAAACAATACAGCGCAATGCATAGAAGCGTTAAACCTAAAGAAGGTGTAATAGTGGAGTATTGCAAAAGACTTCAAGCATTATGAAAATGATATCCTTGGACTTGTTGGCGCAGGTTTAGGATAAAAAAATTATGAAAAAAGGAGCGAAACATGGGACCATAATAGTATATTTTTAACAGATGTAAAACAATATAACTAGGTCGATATGCTAAACATACCAAATCGTAAAATACCGTTTAGCATGACCTCACCAAATTTAGCCGAGGAGATAAAAATGCTAAATTCTATTTTTGATATTTTAAAGTTAACAGATCAATATTACTGCTATTTGGCGGATAAAAAAATTGATTTTTCTCCAGAAGGATTCCCAATTTTTGCGAGACAAATGTTTCTCGATGAGTGGCCGGAATTGGTAATTCCATACTCACAAAGGAAAAACAAGCTTGTTAGAACACCTGAGAAAACCCTCATCTGCTTCTTTGATGCTGACAAACATTTGTATCCCAGACTTGAAAAAGTTTTAAATGATATACCCGAATACAGGAAGTATGTGGGCGTATCTTTTCTGGACATTACGGTTACTGAGGATATGGATTATGAATGGCAAAAAATTATTGCATTGTTAAATTGTCTATTTGCAGCTGTTTTGGCAGTGAATGGCGTAAAATTAGTATTTAATACGCGATATGCAAAATTATTACAAAATGAAAAATCTGAGGTTGTTCCCCAGGGAGTAATGTGTATATCAGGTTTTTTAGGATGTGATACGATTTTAGCGGATGATTACAATTACATTGGTAAAATACTATTTATGCTACCAAGTAAACTTCTAATATATGGAAAACATGATGCAGTAGCTGAAGCCCAACTTGATAGGATGGGAATTAGCTACCGACAAGTGAAAGATTTCCATAGGTTGTACAAGGAGGAATTCTATGGCAGATAGTAAGACACCGTATAGTAATACGTCAAAAAAGTATATGCGTATAGGCCGAAAATATAATATGCAAGATGCAATGAGGGCATATAGAAGTAAGCAAAGAGAAAAGTTACACAATTCATCTTGGGAAAAACAAAAGGTGAATATAAATGACATTGTTAATCTCTTTGCCCCGGGGAGCAAGGGCCATGCAAAAGGAGTAAAATTTGAGTTTGATGGTCTCCGATATACAGTAAAAGCTGATATGGCAGCCGGATATTTGAGGATTTATGATAAAAGTACTCGTCAATATGTTGACTTGCTTGGAAGACCTGGTACAAACGAAAATACGCATTTTAAAATCAAAAAGAGAGGTGAAATGTGATGACTATTAGATTAGCCAAAACGCTTGATGGAATGAAAATGTATGATGGAGTTTATGATCTGTGCAATGAGCCGATAGATCGCGTCGAAGAATACTTCATTGAAGAAAATCATCTGCCATATCTGCTGGAACATTTTGTCGATCAAGTTAATTCCGAGTGTGGAACAATACTGGATGATGGAGACTATGACTTTTTTAATATTGAGCAATGTACTCTTTTAAAAACATGGATTAACAAGGAACTCGATGCGGGGGTGCCTGAGCATATTCAAACACTCTACGGAGTGATACTAGGCTACATTGATAGAGCAATCCTTTATAATACTGGTATCGCAATTGATTTATAGGGGGTGTTTATGAAAAGCACATACAAACTAATAGGACAATTCCTGGATCATGGCGAATTACCGGCAGCTCAACCCATCTTTGTACAAAATCCCCAGGAAACGATTCGCAAAATTAATATATCCATGTTGCTTTCTCTATCGGAGTCAGAAATTATACAGCTAAAAAACGATACGAAAATTATACAAATAATGGTCGATTATGTTCCAATTGCCTCAAGCAAAGTTATTGAAGATTTTTATACGAAAAGAGTTCTGCAAATAGTAGAGAAATTGCAATTGCTTGGAATAAGTAGTGTATTCTCTTCTGATAAGGTGAACGTAAATAACCTCGCCTTCCTTGAGAGCATTGTTTGCAATATGTATAAAAAAGAAAGCTCATAATACCGTTGGCGCAGTATCATGAGCAAATGGGTGATATGTTAAACATACCAAATCGTTTGTCTATCATATCATATATATCTGATTGTGACAAGGGGATTCTTTATTCTTGATAGCGTTGGTAGCACCATTAACAGGTACTACCAACGCTATTGTTTCTTACAGCATACAATAACGTATGACCATGAAAGCATCAAGCAGCTCTCCTTTCATAATCATTTTTCATTTAGTCATTGTGATCATACTAATCAGGCGATAAAATCATGGTTACCTTTATGGTTACCGGTAACCATAGAAAAAAGAAAAAAGCCTGATAAAATCAGGCTTTAAGAGCAGGGGACGAGAGAATCGAACTCCCACCAAAAGTTTTGGAGACTCCTATCATACCATTTGACCAGTCCCCTACGACATAGTCAGTCGCTCATGCGACTTGATTAATTTACTACATAAGGGAAGTTTTGTCAATAGATTTATTAAAAAACTGTAAAGATATTGTTGGTTGGAAAAGCCCGGTACATTTTACTGATTTCAGGAAAAATCCCTTATATTCGCCACTTCCACTATCTTGACATCTTCAGGCAGCTTTCCATCTGCTTTTATGGTCCGCATAGTGCCTTTTGGTACGATGCAGGTCTTATAGCCCATTTTTACAGCTTCCCGTACTCGCTGTGAGATCATTGATACTGCGCGAATCTCGCCGGTCAGGCCTACTTCACCGAAAACAATGGTGTCATCACCTACAGGCTTGTTGCGGTAGCTGGACAAAAGTGCCAGAATAACAGCCAGATCCACAGATGGCTCTGTTATCTTCATGCCGCCTGCTATATTCACGTAAGCATCACAGCCTGCCAGAGAGATACCCAGACGCTTTTCCATAACAGCCATAAGCAGGCTGACTCTGTTGTGGTCGATACCGGCTGCAGTCCTTCTGGCCATTTGATAGCCGGTCTGGCTTACCAGGGCCTGGACCTCTACCAGGATAGGCCGGGTGCCCTCCATCACTGCCGTTACCACGCTGCCGGGCTCGTCGGTAGGCTTACCCTCCAGCATGTATTTAGAGGGGTTCTGCACTTCCATAAGGCCCTTTCCACTCATCTCAAAAACACCGATTTCGTTGGTAGAGCCAAATCTGTTTTTCACAGCGCGTAATACTCTGTAAAGAGCTGCGTTGTCACCCTCGAAGTAAAGAACGGTATCTACCATGTGCTCCAGCATTCTGGGGCCGGCTACTGTACCTTCTTTTGTCACGTGACCTATAATGAAAATGGTAATGCCATGATCCTTGGCTACTCGTAAGAGACTGGATGTAGCCTCTCGCACCTGGCCTACAGATCCCGGAGCAGACTCTACGTCCTCCCTAAACATGGTCTGAATAGAGTCAATGATGACTACATCAGGCTTGTCATTTATAAGTAAATCCTCTATCTGTGTCAGGTCGGTCTCTGCTAAAAAAAGCACGCTCTCCGGGAAATCACCCAGTCTGTCGGCTCTCATTTTGGTCTGTTCTGCAGACTCCTCCCCGGAAATATATAATACTTTTACACTTTTCAGCTCTCTGCACATCTGGAGCAGTAAGGTAGACTTGCCTATACCGGGGTCACCTCCTACCAGCACCAGTGAACCTCTCACGATGCCTCCCCCCAGCACCCTGTCCAGCTCATGGATACCTGTATAGATTCTTTCCTGTTTTTCCGATGTAATCCTGGAAAAAGGCATGGGCTCAGCTAACGCTGTAGCCGCTCTTCTCTTTGCTGCAGCAGTACCTGTGGACTTTTTCTCTACCGGTGCATCACTACAGGTATTGAATTGATGACAGGATGGGCAGTTACCAAACCATTTTGCTGATTCAAAGCCGCATTCTGAGCAAAAAAACACGCTTTTAGTCTTTGTAGCCATATGTAAACCTCTCTTATGCCTTTATTCTACCATACTTCCCTCTGTTTACAAGGTTTAAAATAAGGGACTGAACTACGTTCAATCCCTTATGACTCAACTTCTCTATAAAATTTTTATACACATTCGATAACAATTACCTGAGGCTTGCCGGGAGTCAGCTCTGCGGAAAGAGAAAGCTTTCCACCCAGATTAGTAGTCATTTTGCCCATATTGACTCCATCTACCAAAACCTTATATTCTGAATTGTCATCAAGTCCCAGTGTAATCTGTGTAGGACCGTCACCTTCTACAGAAAAAGTAACCTTGTTACCCTCTACTTTAAGGTCTTCCACTGATGTACCCGGCTCTGACTCATAAAGAAACATCTCATTTTTCTCAAGTCTTGTCATCTCTTTAAAGGTCTTAACCTTGTAAGATGCACCATTAAACTGATAATCGGAAAGCTTTGTTTTTTCCGGAAGTGTGTAATCACCGAAACCCATACTTCCATCAGCTTTTGTACGAATAAGCTCGCTCATTTTTCTTTCCTCCGAAACTGGATCTTTGATTTCCTTGTTACCATGGAAATCTTGCTGAGATTATATCATAAAGATGTGTCCAAATTTATAAAAATTAGTTAAATTTTATTCCATCTTCAGTGGCAGTAATAACGACCTTTGAACCTTCGTGGTAGGTACCATCCAGGAATTTTTCTGCCAGTGGATCTTCTACCAGATTCTGTACCGCACGGCGGATAGGACGGGCACCGAACTTTTCATCATAACCTTTTTTAAGTATGTGTTCTGTCACAGAGTCGTCATATGTAAGTGTCACTTTCATCTGCTCCAGACATCTCTTGGCCACGATATCTATCTGCATGCCGGCAATACTGCGAAGGATTTCCCTATTCAAAGGTCTGAAAACAATAGTTTCATCAATACGATTTAGGAATTCAGGCTTAAAGATATTTTTTATCTCATCCATTACACCATCCCGCATTTTTTCGTAATTGGCCTGTTCACTGCCTCCGGACAAAAAGCCCAGACGCTTGGGACTCATAATAGACTGGGCACCTGCATTACTGGTCATAATGATAATGCTGTTTTTAAAGCTTACCTTTCTGCCCTGAGAGTCCGTTATATGGCCATCCTCCAGCACTTGAAGGAGGATATTGAATACATCCGGATGTGCCTTCTCCAACTCGTCAAAAAGGAGAACAGAATAAGGCTTACGCCTAATCTGCTCAGACAGCTGACCACCTTCCTCATGGCCTACGTATCCCGGAGGCGCTCCTATAAACTTGGATACGGTATGCTTCTCCATATACTCGGACATATCTACTCTGATCATGGCATTTTCATCACCAAACATGGCTTCTGCCAGGGCTTTTGCCAGCTCAGTTTTGCCCACACCGGTAGGCCCCAGGAAAAGGAAGGATCCTGTAGGTCTGTTAGGATCCTTAAGGCCCACACGGCCTCTACGTATAGCCTTTGTTATGGCTTCTACAGCTTCATGCTGGCCTTTGACACGGCGTTCCAGTATTTCGGTCATATGAAGCAGCTTATCGCTTTCCGACTGTTGTACTTTTTCCAGCGGAATACCTGTCCACTGAGCTATTACGTGCTCAACATGGGCTTCTGTAAGCACGGGCTTGGCTGCCTTTTTAGCAGACTTACCGGATTTAGTCTTTTTCTCTGCTTTTTCACGAAGAGCTGTAAGCTTTTTGGAGCAGGCTTTAGCCTCATCCATATCGCCCTTGGCAAGTGCATCCTCGAGCTGCTGTGATAGTTCCGCAATCTGCTTGGATATCTTCATGGCTTCGTCTGTCACCGGCTCGTGGTCCAGATGCAGGCGTGATGCAGCTTCATCCATGGCATCTATCGCCTTATCCGGTAAAAATCTATCGTTCACATATCTGGATGTAAGCTCTGCACAGGCTGCAATAGCACTGTCATCAATAGCTACACCATGGTGCTTTTCATATACAGGTCTGAGTCCTTTAAGTATCTCTACAGTCTCAGCTACCGTAGGCTCTTCTACTGTAATGGGCTGGAATCTACGCTCCAGAGCCGCATCCTTTTCAATATGCTTTCTGTACTCTGCCAGGGTAGTAGCACCGATTATCTGCAGCTCTCCTCTGGCCAGGGCAGGCTTAAGTATATTGGCTGCGTCCATGGTACCCTCAGCTCCACCGGCACCGATAATAGAATGAAGTTCATCTATGAAAAGAATAATATTGGAATCTTCAGATACTTCTGCAATAACCTTCTTTATTCTTTCTTCGAATTCACCTCTGTACTTGGTACCTGCTACCATGGCAGGGATATCCAGAGACAAAATTCTTTTTCCTTTCATCATTTCCGGTACTCTGTCTGATACTATCCAGGCTGCCAATCCCTCTAAAACAGCTGTTTTTCCCACTCCAGGCTCACCTACCAGACAGGGATTATTCTTGGTACGTCTGCAGAGCACCTGGATAAGACGCTGAATCTCCTTTTCGCGTCCCACACAAACATCCAGCTTTCCATCATGGGCCAGCGCTGTAATATCCCTGGAATACTGTTCAGTGTACATGGGCTGTTCGGACATTTGAGAACGAACGCGAGATGCCTGATATTCCAAACGTGCTGTTGCTGCATCTCCTCCCATAACCATGATGACATCAAAAAATACTTTTTCTATTTTGATTTCACAGGTATTTAATATACGTACTGCCAGACAGCTGTCCAGCTTAAGTATGGCCAGCAAAATATGTTCAGTACCTATTTTTGCAGCGTTTGAGCGCTGTGCTTCTGCCTCAGCATTAATGAGCACCCTTCTCGCAGCAGGAGAAAATGAATCATGTCCGTCTGATTCTTCAATGGTGTCAAATAAGATTAGCTGTCTGTCTACGTCAATGATTTTTGTGATTTCCACTCCATTTTCCTTAAGGATATCGGAGGCTACTCCCGGCACTTCCATAAGAGCCATTAAGAGATGCTCCGTGCCTACATAGCCCTGGCCTATATCCTCGGAAATCTTATAAGAAAGCGCTATAACCTTCTTAGCTTCCTTGGAAAACTTATTGTCATAATCACCCATGAAACCGTCTGCTGTGTTTGACATATTTCTTTCCTTTACTTCTTACGACTTTTTGTCGTTTTATTTTTTGTCTGTTTATGAGATCTGCTCAGCTCATCCTCCAGATGATTGATGCGGGTCCTGTTCACCAGATTTATTATAATGAAAACTACTGCCAATGCCCCTGCAAAAGCTGCTATAACAGCCAGCAAAATCACCTTATTTTCTGACTTTTTCAGCTCCATCAGTACCTCGGCATCATAGTCCAGATTCACTTCTTTATAAGTAATATCTTCGTCCCACAACTTTTGAAGAGTCTCTTCTTTTCTGTCATATTTGTACCAAGCCACATTTCCTTTTTCATCAGATAAAGCAATGAGAACATGTTCAGGGTCAGTCCCTTTTTTGGCATATACTTTTACAGTATCCTGATTGATGAAAACTGCCGTTTCTTCATAGTCATCCGGCACCTTGAGATTCTTTAGGGAAGTAGCCACTACATAGGTATGGTATTCAGTAAGAAAAGTTCCGTATCCCTTAAATTCAGCAGTTATCCCCTTCTCGGGCTCTTTTTCCACTACTACAGGAGTTGGCTGAGTCACCGTGGCTGTAGGCTCAGGCAGAGGCTCTTTGGCGGGCAAACGATCCACATGAACAGTATATATTCGTCTGGACCCGTCCTCTGCAGTTACTGTGATTTTGATATCATTTTTTTCTCCGACCTGCAGTACTGTATGGCCTTCTACTCCTATATAGGCATTAGAATCTCCAGGGTCGGCTGTTACCTGGCACTTTGTGATATCATTGCCTACTTGCGCTGAGTATTCCTGAATATTGGGATCAAAGGAAGGCGTCAGCACCACCTTTTTTCCTGTTGAATCTTTAATAATGAGATTCTTTAAGGAATTATCATCTGACAAAATATCATTGGCATGGACACGTACATCTGCTGTTTCCACAGTGACTGTAATCTCTGATCCATCCGCTGCCGCGTATACCTCAGGAGGTGCAGCTGTTTTTATATAAGCATCGCCATCAGACACCGCATCAAAGTAGAGCACATATACTTTTTCTCCATTGGAAGCTCCTGCTCCCTCATCATGGATGGTCAAAATGTCCCCATCCTCAGTCACACAGTTGGGACCGGTGGCATAAGCTATTTTTTCCCTGTCGTAAACAATCGTTAAATCTACCTTACCTACCACTGTGGATGCATTTATTTTTACTTCCACAGTAAAACGATTTCCAATAAGTATAAATCCTTCATCTACGATGAATTGCAGAGTAGCGGAATCATTTGTTCCGTATACAATAGCCGATGATACTGCAAAATGCAGTATCATCGGCAGTGTTAATATCATTACAAGTATTAGTTTTTGAAACCTTTTAAAAAACATTAAATCTCCGATGTTATGGTGTTACTGTTGGTTCCGGAGAGACATCCGGGGTGGGTACCGGAGACGGCTCCGGGGTCGGTACAGGCGCTTCTGTCGGCGCGGGCGCTTCTGTCGGCGCGGGTGCTTCTGTCGGTGCGGGTGCTTCTGTCGGTGCAGGTGCTTCTGTCGGTGCAGGTGCCTCTGTCGGTGCAGGTGCCTCGGTCGGTGCAGGTGCTTCTGTCGGTGCAGGTGCCTCTGTCGGTACAGGTGCCTCGGTCGGTGCAGGTGCTTCTGTCGGTACAGGTGTAGACGTTGGTATCGGCGTATCTGTTGGTACAGGTGTAGATGTCGGTACCGGTGTAGCTGTTGGCTCAGGTGTAGGAGTTGCTACCGGAGCCTCTCTTGTTACATTCAGAACATAAGTTCTGGTAGTACCATCTTCTGCAGTAACCACTATCTTGAAATGATTTTCACCTACTTCAAGGGCTACTACACCATTTCCACCTACGCTGGCCTTTGCACTTACAGCCGTAGCATTAATAGTAAGAGTTTCAAATGCACCACTGACTGTCAGGAAGTATTCCTGATCCTTATTCACATCAAATGCAGGAGTTAATCCCAGAACGTTTCCGCTCTCATCAGTAATCTGAATATTGCTGAGCCAGTTATTTGGATTCAGCATTGTACCGGGCTTTGGACTCTTTTCCTTTGGCATATTTTCATAGATAGGAATCTTGAAAACAATCGGAATGGTCTTATCTGTGTAAGCACTGGCCATTCTGGAACTTTCTGAATAAGGAGCCTCTACATTGGCCATGTATTCATGTGAGAAAGTACCCGTTCCGGATACATTAAACTTTTGCAGATAAATAGTATCCTGACCCTTGTTGATGTAGTTGGCGCCTACAAAGTAAGCACCACCAACTATAGATCTGTATGGACTGGTCCAAGGTATCAGCATAGCTTCGTTGAATGCTGCATTTGAAGTACCGTATTTTGCATACTGAAGTCCATTCTTGATCGCTCCTAAAGGCGCTGTGGAATGGCTGGCACCAATATTGTAGAAGTTGTAAAGGCCTTCGTAGCCTTCGACCTTACCTGATACACTTGCTGACATACTGGAGCCGATTTCCTGACGTACTCGTGATGCCAGATGGTATGGGCTGACTCCGGTGTACTCTGCTGCCTTAATGAAAGTTTCAGCATAGGTAATGGTCTGCTTTTTACCATTCTCATCAGTATAGGTATAGGAAGTCCTGTACATAGCAGTGTTTTTAAGCAACGTCTCAACTCCATCAACTGTCTGATGTTCAGGATCATATTTCAGGCTCTCAAACATGAATATACGTGTTTCATCCAGCCAGTTTCTGGGATCTATAAAATATTCATTTGCAGCCTTTGAGGATGTTACCCAATAAGAACCATCATATACAATAAATTTATCTGTTGCCCAGTTGTAGGCCTTAGCTTCCAGTGACTTCCATGCTAAACCATAGCTGTTGGAAATAAGAGTTTTTCCGGGCTTGGACTCCGCACTAATGACTGTATCCCATGAATACCCTGTATGGAATGCTTTAAATACCCAAGTAGGATTTTTTGCATGCAGCGTTCTCAGACTTTCCTTGTAGCTTTCAGGGAATCCTTCTGCATCAAGATATTCCTCAAACTCCTCAGCCGTCATGTCTGCATAGCCTCTGGTTGGAGTCGGTGTAGGCGTAGATGTTGCAGTCGGTACCGGTGTATCTGTTGGGAGCGGTGTATCTGTTGGCACAGTAGTAGGCGCTGTCGGATCCGTGGTCGGCACAGGCGTCACAGGATTGGCAGGGTCCTCTGTGGGCAGAGGCAGCTCTGTTGGGAGAGGATCTGCTGATGGTATAGGATCAGCTGTTGGCTCTACAGATGGCGTAGGCTCAACTGTCGGCTCAATTGTCGGATTGTCAATAGGCTCAGTAGTGGGCTCAGCGGTAGGTGTAGGCTCCGGTGTGGTAGCCTGAGCAGTCTTAAATACTCCGCCATCGGACAGCTGTAATTCTGAAAGCTGTACCCAGCCAATGTATCCTTCATGAGTCTCAATTTTTATCCATTTTACCAGGTTTAACAGTACTTCCGATATTACCCTTACTTCCTGGTTTTTTACTAAAGTGACATTTGCGTCACTCTTATTTTTCACTATTGCAGAGCTTATACTGGCCTCTACTCTGAGGTCCGTGCTTTCTGCTGTCACAGTGAAGTAAGCAGGGCTTTCATGCACCAGCTTTACATATTTGGAAGACATGTAGCCATAAAGAACTTTGCCATCCTTTTTCACAGCTACTCTGTACCATATAATCTCTCCACCTTTAACCTGATCCAGCACATATACTTTTGTCTGATCATTTATGATGGCAATGGATGTAGTATCAATGCCTGCGCCTTCACGCATATTCAGCTGATAAACATCCGTAATACCTGCAAAAACATAGCCCTTCTTTATCTCAGCAGAATCAATATCTTCTCTGGTAATCTGCTGTCCCTTATAATCCACTTCCACCACCTCAGTAGGGGTAGGGGTAGCTGTATTAGTTGGAATCGGTGTAGCTGTATTGGTAGGAACAGGTGTGGATGTTGCCCCAGTCACAGGCTTTTCAGCCACAACATAAAGTGATGACGCATAACCTTCGTATGTTTTCCCATTCT
The DNA here is from genome assembly GCA_045640725.1 of Lachnospiraceae bacterium. Lineage (GTDB taxonomy): Bacteria > Bacillota > Clostridia > Lachnospirales > Lachnospiraceae > RGIG3528. The sequence continues at coordinate 1,413 of JAZUFN010000109.1, read as the reverse complement.
TCTTGAAAGTAACCTTATACCATACTTTTCCGGAGGCTTCTGCCTTGGCTCCCACTATGGTAACCACATTTCCACGATTAACAGTGGTAACTATTTCGTTTCCTGTACCCGCATCACTTCTTACATTGAGGGTGTAAGCAGTAATTGTACCATTCATAGGGAAGCCTTCTGTAACAGGCTCCTGGCTGGGTGCTGGCGTAGGAGTGGCCGGTTTGGCTGTAGGCAGTGGTGTAGGAGTGGCCGGCTTGGATGTAGGCAGCGGTGTGGCTGTTGCCTTTGGTGTAGGAGTAAGTGAGCTGCTTTTTTCAACAGCAATATATCTGGAAGAACAATAGCCGGTCTTGGTATTGCCTCCTTCTACGTAATTAATCTTATACCAAACAGTACCGTCGCTATCAGTAGTATAACCTGTAAGTGTAACCTTGGTATTAAATTTTATGGCAGTAATGGCAGCATTCTTGGTGCCTGCTCCCACTCTGACATTCAGCCAACCTGCGGTAACGTATCCTGTCCTTGGGAATCCGCTCTTCACCACTTCGTTACTAACAGCAACTTTGGTTGGTGTAGGGCTCGGAGCCTTGGTAGTAGCTTTAGTCGGCGCAGGTACTGAAGTAGGCTTACCTGTGGGCACGGTACCTCTGGTAGAAATATACTGTGTAGCTACGTAGCCTTCTACTCTGGTCCCTTTAAAGCTGCCGCTTACATAAAACCAGTCTTTTTCCTGGTAATATATGGCAACATAATCGCCCTTGTATAAAAGAACGGCAGTACCACTGACTGTTACTTTATCATAATTGGTACCCGGGCCCTTACGCAAATATAAGGCAGACGCTGTTACCGTGCCGGTAGATACAGCCGAAGTGGCATTTTCTCTCATAGCAAAAAACAGAACCAACCCTGCTGCAATTAGCGTGGCCAAGGTCACCGTTATTTTAATCAGCTGCGATTTTTCCTTCATTTTTGTAAATATAGCCATATTCCGTCCCCTTTTAAAAAACTTCCTTTTTTCCTCATCACAAAATTGGCGTACTACGCCAAGGTATACTATATAATGATTATACACATTCTCTATTTTATATGCTACCTCTGAAATATGAATTTTTTATAAAGTGACAAAATAAAGTTACTATTCACAGTTAGTCCTTTATATAAGGACTCTGCAAATTCATTTGCAAGAGGACTTATTAAAGGGCTAAACTGTAAAGGCTGTTCTAAATGCATGAAATAGACCAGAGCTGCGAAGCAGCGACTTACGCGAAGCGAAAGGGTCTATGAATGTATTTTGAACGGGCTGTGAATAGTAACGGTTACTATTCACAGTTAGTCCTTTATATAAGGACTCTGCAAATTCATTTGCAAGAGGACTTATTAAAGGGCTAAACTGTAAAGGCTGTTCTAAATGCATGAAATAGA
>JAZUFN010000108.1:0-19219 GCA_045640725.1 Lachnospiraceae bacterium | reverse complement strand
TACTATATCCTCTTCTTCGTCGTCGTATTCATCCTGAATCTCGCCAACGATTTCCTCCAGAATATCCTCCATGGTGATAATACCTGCTGTCTGACCATACTCATCAATGGCCACCGCAATCTGCAGCTTTTTCCTCTGCATCTCATGGAAAAGGTCATCAATATTCTGTGTGTCAGGTACAAAGTAAGGCTCACGGGCAAATTCCATAACATAATGCTCTTCGCCGTCCTTTTCCCCATGTAAAATAAAATTCATTACATCTTTTATGTAGAGAATACCAATAACATTTTCTATAGATTCCTCATAAACAGGATATCTGGTATAGGTATGATCCAGCATAATATGCATAGCTTCGTCAATAGGCGTATCAGAAGAAATAGCTGTGACTCCCCGTCGATGGGTCATAATGTCCTTGACCTGCTTCTCATCGAAGTCAAAAATATTATGAATCATCTCAGCCTCTTCCTCTTCCAGCACACCACCATCCAAGGCTTCATCTACAGAAGAAATAAGCTCTTCTTCTGTAACAGCATCTTCGTCATCCGGATTTTTCACACCGAAAAGCCGCATCAGCCCTCCGATAATCAATTCGCAGGGAAGGGCAAGAGGGGTACAGATAACATTAAAAAAATCCACAATATATGCTGTTCCATAGGCAATACTCTCAGCATGCTTTGCTGCGATCTTTTTGGGCAATTTTATGGAAAAGGCTTCAACAAGCATAGCAAACGCTATGGTAATAAGTATTTTCCATATCAGCAAAAGTGAGTGACCAGTCTCCAAAAATATGAAGTAAGCCATGCTGATAGCCATAAATCCAATCAGACAAATGGTATACAAATCAGTAATGGTGAGAAATCTGTGACGATGCTCTCTGATTTTTATAACTTTCTTTGCTGATGAATTGCCTTCCTCGGCATCATGCATCACTTTTGGCTCTGATATTTTTTCAAAAGCAGTAACTATTAAGCTAAGAATAAAATTGACTATAAAACAGATAACAAAGATTAGCACCTGTATTCGCGGGTGACCGTCCATAAAAAATGTAATATCCTTTCTTTCAGTACTTTTTTATATATTCCAGCAGTCACATATCTCCACTGCCTGTCCGTCTCTAAAATAAACCCTGGGCACTCTGCGTCCTATATCACATACCACTTCATAGTGAAAAGAATTGCCTACAGTAGCACCGATTTCTTCTGCGGAGATAAAATCATCTCCATCCTTTCCCATTAAGGTAACTACCATTCCCACCTGGCACTCGGGGATATCCGTAACATCTACCATAAACTGATCCATACAGATACGCCCGCAAATGGGAGCGCTCTTGCCATTTATCAGAACTCTTCCGGCATTGGAAAGGCCTCGGGGATATCCATCTCCATAACCCACCGGTATAGTAGCCAGTCTGGTCTCTCTTTTGCTCTCCCAGGTGCCGGAATAACCTACACCCACACCTGCCGGTAAGGTCTTAATAAATGCCACGTGACTCTTTATCTCCATAGCAGGAGTCACAGGGCACCTGTTTTTATCTACATCGTCTGTTGGATACATACCATAAGTAGTAATACCAAAACGAACCATATTTAGGTCCCCTTCAGGAATATCAATAGTACCTGCAGAGTTGCATACATGCTTTACCGGTATATCAATTCCATTTTCAGACAGAAGCTCTGCAAAATCCAAATACTTCTTAAGCTGTCCTCTGGCAAAAGATTTATCCGCTTCATCCGCCTTGGAAAAATGAGTAAACATTCCTTCAATCTCTACGTGCGGAAGGGTCGCCAGCTTTTTCACATCCAAAAGACTGGCTTCTTTTTCATAGTCTTCCGTACAAAGGTATCCGATACGACTCATACCGGTATCCAGCTTTATATGTACCTTGCAGGTTTTGCCCATTTTAGCTGCTATCTCATCATAACGGGCAGCTACATCGCTGTCAAAAACCGCCATAGCGATATCATAGGCAATCGCTATCTCAGCAGTCTCAGGAGCCGTGGGGCCCAAAATCAGAATAGGTTTATCAATACCTGCCCTGCGTAGCTCTCTACCCTCTTCAGCTATAGCAACAGCATAACCATCTACCAAATCATAAACTGCCTTTGCCACCTGAACAGCACCGTGTCCATAGGCATTTGCCTTTACTACGGCCATCATTTTAGTGCCGGGTGCCAGCAACTTTTTCCCATTTTCTATATTTTGTCTGATAGCATCCAGGTTAATATTAGCCTGAACACGTAAATATCCTGTATCCATTTATAAACTTCCATATAAGCATAATAATAATTCAACTTATCATTATACTCTTATATCACCTATTTGTCCAGCGTACCGCCCCGGACTACTGCCGGAATAGCCTCCATGATGTCAGAAGCCAGCATAGATCTGGTGCCCAAACGTTTAGCTGCTGCATCACCGGCACAGCCATGCACATACACGCCTGTCATGGCAGCTGAACGAGGTAATTCTCCTTGAGCAATAATGCCTGCAATAATTCCCCCCAGCACATCACCCGAACCGGCTGTAGCCATGCCATCATTACCGGTTACATTTATGTAGTTGGACTCTCCAAAAGAGACTATAGTGCGGACATCCTTTTTAACAAATACCAAATCATTATTTTTTGTGCAATCAGCTGTCACACGAATCATGCCGGTAGATAATTCTCCCATAGAGATGCCGGTGAGTCGGGACAATTCTTTTTTATGAGGAGTCAATACCGTACCGGCAGGAAGGAGCTGAGAAAGCACCTGCATTCTGTCAGTAAGCTCTGCATTTTCCCCGCATTTTTCATCCAAAAGTCTGGCCAAAATATTGATTCCGTCAGCGTCTATTATAAGCGGCACTTTGGCATTGGTCATAACGTAATTCATTATGGCTGCGGCTGCAGAGCTCATGCCTATGCCGGGGCCAATAAGTATTACTGTAGCCCAGCTAACGGCATCTTTTATAATTTCAGCATCATCAGCACTAATTTTCCCTTCTTCATCTACTCGGTAAGTAGTTAGAATAGCCTCAGGCAACTGTTTTTGCAATACCTGCCTATTTTCCTCAGGGGTCACTACCCTTACCAGTCCCGCTCCTGTCCTGTATGCGGCACCTGCAGAAAAATAAGCGGCTCCGCTCATATTTTTGCTTCCTGCTATGCAGAGCACTCTGCCATATGTACCCTTGTTGGAGTCAGCCTTTCGCTGAGGCATAAGGACACTGGCAGGCTCATCAAAGTAAAAGCATTTCGGTGCTTCCTGCAAAGAAGAAATCTCAGTACCTATATTCCAATGAATGATTTTCCCTGAATATTCAGCTCCCGGATAAAGGAGGCACCCCACCTTCACAGTGCCAAAAGTGACTGTAACATTTGCCTGTACAGAAATCCCCAGAATCTGACCGTCTAAAGAATTTACTCCGGATGGGATATCTACAGCCACCACCTGTTTTTTGGCAGCGTTTATTTTTTCTATTTCTTTGTATATATCCCCGGTAATAACTCTGGATAAACCAGTGCCGAAAATACCATCAATAATAAGGTCAAATTTACTGTAATCCACCTTTTTGATAGTCTTTATTCCGCAGTTTCTGGCAATTTTCTTCTGCAATTTTGTTTCCTTAGTGACCCTTTTTCCATCACCAACAAAATAAAGGCAGACAGAATAACCTGCCGCCTTTAAAATCCTGGCAGCAGCCACAGCATCACCACCATTGTTGCCATAGCCGCATACCGCAATAATCCTGCTGGTCACAGGATATAATTGTTCAATTGCATACGAAACGCCCATGGCTGCTTTTTCCATAAGTACCATGCCGGGAATACCAATTTTTTCAATAGTGTATCTATCTATCTCTCTGGTCTGTTCACCGTTTAGCGCGTATTTCATTTTATCTCCTTTTGTGGAACGAAGTGAAACAAATGGAGAACTCCGAAGGAGTTTGAAAAGCTAAGCCTTCATGCGAAGCATGAACTATCATGGCTTAGCGCCCTCTTTATCTCCTTTGCCTCTTTATCTCCTTTTTGAACAAAGTGAAAAATGGAGAACTCCGAAGGAGTTTGAAAAGCTAAGCCTTCATGCGAAGCATGAACTATCATGGCTTAGCGTCCTCTTTATCTCCTTTGCCTCTTTATCTCCTTTGCCGCAGGCAATGGAGGCCTGTACGGCGAGTACTATAACTAGCTTTCGTTAGAAAGCGTGTCCTCTTTATCTCCTTTTGTGGAACGAAGTGGAACAAACGGAGCGGTCCCACTATTCTCCCTTAGCTTTCAGCTTGAATGATAATCTCATTAAACTTTCGGTTAAGTGAACATTTTCCTGAACTACTGATTCAGGAAGGGAAAGGTCGGTAGGTGCAAAGTTCCAAATAGCCTTTATGCCCCATTTAACAAGTCTGGCAGCCACCTCGGGAGCAGCCTCTTTGGGCAGGGTAATAGCCGCAATGCTGATATCATTATCCCTTACAAAACCTTCCAGTTCATCAGTATGCAGGACGGGAATCCCTTTGATTTTTTTACCCACGAGCTTGGGATCAATGTCAAAAAGAGCCTTAATATCAAAGCCACGTCTACCAAAATCTCCATAATTGGCAATAGCCTGACCTAAATTACCGGCACCTACAATAACCATAGGATTAGGTGTATCTACACCCAGTATTTTTCCGATTTCAGTATAAAGATATTCAACGTTGTACCCGTAGCCCTGCTGTCCAAAACCGCCGAAATTGTTCAAGTCCTGTCTAATCTGTGAAGCTGTAACTCCCATCTTTTCAGACAGTTCCTTTGAAGAAATACGTTCTACACCGTGATTTAAAAGCTCGCCCAAATATCTGTAGTAACGTGGCAGTCTCCTGATTACTGCAATTGAAATTTCCTGTGTGTACATTTCCTACCCCTTAAGATTTGTAATTTTATTCGTAAAGGAGCTCCAGCTTTTTCTCCAGTCTTTCTTCCACAGACTTTGTCCCAGTAAATGCCTGTGCTGCTCTGAAGTTGGCTTTTGCTTCTCCTCTCTCCTGTTTATATGTAAGTGATGCTACAATGCAAGCGTATTCTCTGGCAATTCTTCTGACTTCCTTTCTCTGACTCTTGGAAATGTCAGAAAAAGTGCAACCCGGTATCGGTGCCAAACAGCCAGCCAGTCTTTTCTCCAGATTCAGAAGATATTCATGTCTGATAAGAGCAGCCGCAACTGCCTCCTCTACAGCTTCAGTCTCAGGCTCTTCTGTATCGTAAACATACATCTGCTCTGAAAGACTGGTAACCACAAATTTACTTGTCCCCTGATTTTTGCTCTTTCTGCCTATTGTAAGGAGAAGCCCTATCCAAGGCTCATATCCCGCCTCGCTTCTGGTCATGGCTGAAAGAGAATATGTCTTTTCAAATGGATTTTTAACCTGAACCGTGATATTTTCCGGAAGTTCATCCTTCATGCTGCTTCTAATCCAGAGAGACGATGCCAGCTGATTAATACGCTTTTTATCACGCTCCCCCGGATAAAACCTGTTTTCTGCCACCAGCGTAATCACAGCAAAATTCCCGGCATACTGCTTAATGGAAACTCTGGTGAGCTTCAGCATAAAGCACTCTCTATCCTTTTTAAGCACAAGCTTACCAATAACTTCTTTTGTCTCAGGCTTTTTAGGATCCTTAATTATCTTATCTCCGCCACCCATAAGATAAAACTCGTATGGGTCGGCAGCCTTCCACATTGTATTATTCTTAAAATTCTTGGTCCAGGATTTTTTACCGGACACTTCTACCGGAATACGTAATACGTGAAGCCCATATATGGTCTCATCAGAAACTCTGTCAAATCTAAGATCTGACGCAGCTTCCAAATAATTTTTCCAAGCAAATGCATCAGGCTTAACATCATCTTTGCCCACTGCATGAAGCATAGATGCCACTGAATATACAAGGCCGTTTTCCAAATGCTCCATTCTGGCAGCCTTACGGAAAAATCTGTATATACGAATGCTGGTCCTGTCAGAAAGAACGTCTGCCTCCGGGAAATTCTTGATTATATCAGCCACCTTAGCTACCATTACATCATCAGAGATTCTGCCATGAAGCTTATATTCTCCCAGAGTGGTATCGTTTTTATCAAAAACCTTCAGATAAAGCACAGGAGCCTCATCTTCTTTTGTATAGCTGACATATATATGCTGAGAACGAATCTTTTTAATGTCCCCATTATTGGTATGGAACTTTTCCTTCATGCGGCGTCTGAGCTCTGAGCCCATCTCCGGCTTCTCGTCATACTCAGTCAAGGGAACAACACGACTCATAGCCAGGAAATCATGAAGCCACTCAGATTCAAGACACTTATCTGCCAAATCATTAAAGACTCTCTTGGCCTTTGGTATATCCACCTTCATAGGCTCAATAAGCTCTGCCATCAGGCTCTCGGCATCCAAAGCATAGTACTGAGTGGGAATATTACTTTTTACAAGGGCTGCCATCTTGTCCAGAAATTCCAGCCGAATATCTGCAGGCTCAGAAGCTTCTTCCCCCTCAGCCGGCTTCACATCTGTCCGGACTACGAATTTATACTCATCCGTCCGGAAACTCTTATCAGCCTTGTAATCAATAATGTACAAATAAATATCAGACAACCCTTCATCAGAAAAAGCTGCATCCATGTATACTTGTCTCAAAAATGTCTTATAATCGTTCATAACTCACTCCTGATGTAATTCAACTATAACAAATAGATTTTTATTTGTCAATTTTTTATCAAACTCTTTTTTCCACTATCTCTCCTTGTTTCTTGTAGATACTGCCTGCTTTTATGCAGCCTCTGACAGAGGACAAAGGGTATACGTTGGAGCCGCTGCCTATAACTGAACCCGGATTCAAAACTGAACCGCAGCCCACCTCTACATTGTCTCCTAAAATGGCTCCCATTTTTTTAAGACCGGTTTCAATGCACTCACCGCTGTCAGCATCTTTGACTACCACCGGCGTTTTATCAGATTTAACGTTGGATGTAATGGAACCTGCCCCCATATGAGACTTGAAGCCCAAAATGGAATCTCCTACGTAGTTATAATGTGGTACCTGCACCTTGTTGAAAAGAATAACATTTTTAAGCTCAGTGGAATTTCCTACTACGGCGCCTGCTCCTACCAGTGCATTGCCTCTGATAAAAGCGCAGTGTCTGACCTCAGCTCCAGGGCCTACGATACATGGACCGTTTATGTAAGCCGATGGGAACACCTTAGCTTCTTTGCTGATCCACACATTTTCACCTCTTTTTTCATAGGAAGAATCCTCATCCAGTGTTGCTCCTATGGATAAAATAATCTCCCCGATATGAGGCAACACCTGCCAAGGGAATTCATACTTTCCTATTTCTTCTCCGGCTACACTTTCAGCAAGATTGAAAAGCTTCTTAACACTGTAATCACTAATCATTTATACACACTCCCTATTGCATTAAATCGCGCATCCAGCGCTCCTGCATTATTTGTCATTTTTACTCTTTCTGTCATACGGGTCACATAACCTGATAGCTTTTCCATATAATCCCGCTCGGTAATCTCTCCTTCTGCCACCTGAGTCAGGCCTTTTTCCCAGCTGGCGGTAAGATCCGGACGCAACATTTGAGAAATAGACAATGCAACTACTTCATATATAGCCTCTCCCAGCTTGGTAGGCGCATATATCTGAGTCTTTTGATTCAAAGAAATATACTCTATACGGACCAGCTTGGCTAAAATCTCGGCGCGGGTAGCTGAAGTGCCTATACCGGAGGATTTAATCTGAGCCCTCAGCTCTTCATCTTCTATCTGCTGTCCTGCTGATTCCATAGCTTTAATCATAGCTGCGGAGTCATATCTTTTTGGTGGTGAGGTCTCACCTTCTTTTATGGAAAGCTCTTTTATCCCCACTTCTGCGCCTTTTTTAAGGCCACTGATTTTTTCGAAAGAATCCTCTGAAATATCCAGGTCCTCCGACTCTTCTCCCTTATCCTTGCCATCCCCCTTGGCTGTCCCCTGGTCTACAGTATCAGCCTTTTTAAGATTGGCTACCTTCTGATAACCTTCCGACAGCTGGATCTTGAAAGATGCAAAAAAACTTTCCTCTCCAATTTTAATAGTGAGGGCCAGCTTTTGATATACTGCAGGCGGATAGAATATGGATAAAAATCTTCTGCATATAAGCTCATAGACCTTTTTCTGCAGATTGTTCAGTGAATTAAGGGCATTCAATCCCTGCCCGGTAGGAATAATCGCATAGTGATCCGTAATTTTGGAATCATCCACATATCGTTTATTCTTTTCCAGGCCTTTATACGCTGACTTTTCCATAATTTCATTAGCATATTCTGCTACATTGGCAAAGCCCGTAAGTCCCTTTATGTTTTTATATATTTCCTTGGCAACAGCAGTTGACAGCACTCTGGCATCTGTTCTGGGATAAGTCACCAGCTTCTTTTCATATAATTCCTGAATGATTTTAAGCGTCTCATCAGGACTAATCTTAAACAGCTTGGAGCACTGAGCCTGCGCTTCTGCAAGATTAAAAAGAGGAGGGGCATTTCTATTTTCCTTCTTTTTCTCGATAGCGTCCACCACACCTTTTTTCCCGGATAAGTCTGCTATCAGCTTTTCTGCGTCTTCTCTTTTCTTAAAGCCATTCTCCTTATACATACAGGGATTTTCAAAATATTTTGATCCCTGGACTGCTCTGAACTCTGCCTCGAAACCTACATCCGTCGCTGCCACCACTCTATAAAACGGAGTCTTTACAAAATCTCTGATTTCTCTTTCCCTGCGAACAATCATGCCCAAAACACAGGTCATTACGCGGCCTACTGCAATGGCAGGCCCCCTTTCTTTTTTGAGAAAGCTGCCAACACGATTACCATACCTGAGTGTCAGAATACGTGAAAAATTAATACCCATAAGATAATCTTCCTTGGCACGCAGGTATGCTGCATCGGAAAGATTGTCATAAGCGCTCCAGTCCAGCGCCTCTCTGATACCTCTTTGCACTTCCTCTTCTGTCTGGGAATTTATCCAAACTCGTTTTCTTATCTTGTCTGCCGGGACCTGGGCCATCATATCTACCAGGCGGTATATATACTCTCCCTCACGTCCCGAGTCGGTGCAGATATAAATAGTGCTGATATCCGGCCTGTGCAACAGGCTTTTAACCACTTCAAACTGGTCCTTAACATTGGCCGGCACCTCGTACTTATACTCTGTAGGAATAAAAGGCAGAGTTCTTTCTGTCCACCTCTTAAGCTCAGGGTCATAGCTTTCCGGATAGCTCATAGTCACCAAATGTCCTACACACCAGGTCACTACAGAGTTTTCCGACTCCATATACCCATTCTTTTTGGAAAAATTCTCATGTAGCACATTGGCGAATTCCCTGGCTACAGAAGGCTTTTCCGCAATATAACAGTTTTTACTCATTATTTACTTTCTTCGCTTTCTTTGTCATCCGCCTGACTTCCATCCTTATAGATGATTACATCCTTAGTCAGGAAAAAGGCAGTCGGCTCGATTTTGCTGATTCCCGTAAATATTATAGAGTCGTCCGGCGGGGGATTGTCCTCTTCCTCGTCCCTATCCTCTACCGTTTTATCCGGCTCTGTCTTTTTATAGGTGAATCTGCTTATCAGATTAAATGCATTATCGTACTCGGAAAAATAGGAATCTTTCCCGGTAGCATAAAAGATATTGCTTCCATAAAAATCATGGAAGGTATCATCCGTAATGGCCGGCATGGGTCTGTGAGTAACACGCTTTACCGAGAATGTTCTTTCATCAACAAGATAGCGCTCAAAGTAACCGGAATGCTCCTCTTTTTTTCCATACTCGTAGTCCTTGTTCTGATCCAGTACCCACAGGTAATGACGGTCAGCAGCACTCCAGCCATCATATGTCATAAAGCCCATTTGTGTCACTGAAGTAGTATAAGGGAAGTCCTCCTCCTGCAAAAGGAAAAGGCTGTCATACTCCTTTGTACCTGTAAAATTGGCCTTATCACCCAGCATATAAACAATACGTGGCTGATTATAAATTCTCCGGACCTTAATAAGGGTATTTAAGGTGTCCGAACCCAGAAGAATCATATTGTCACCCATGTATTTAATACTGCAAAGATTAATCCATTTTTCGTCATGAACATTTGGATATTTTTCCAGCAATTTCTGTAAATCCATCAGCTTGGAAATGCGATTTTCTGCAAAACTGATAGACACCACGCAATCATTAACCGTTTTTTTCTGACGATCGGTAGCTATACAGATGACCCTGAGATCGGTACTCCCATCCTCCATCTTGTGAGGATCCAAACAAAAGTCACCAAAAACAAGGCGTCCGCCTTCACTTTCAAAGATTCTCTGAATCTCTCCCAAAGAATTAAGCACTACCAGCTTTCTGTCAGATACAAAAACTCCCATCTGACCATCATATGTAAACAGCCTTTTGGCAGTATTGTCCTCCATAGGCATTTTCCATCGCAGGAAACCGTCATTGTCGTACATACGCATAAAGGCAGTATAATCATTTTTAGCAGTGAATGTGGCATACAGGCCCTCAGTAAGACTGATATCCGAAGCCGGTACCACGCTGCTCTCTCCGGTGGTCTCATCCACTATAGTCTTGGTGCCATTGGCCTTTAGGAGCTGTACTTCATCCTTGTTTACTTTGTCGAAATCATAGTAAAAACGACGATTACGCACATTTCCCTTTTCATCTATCATTCTGATGGTAATGGTATTGGTCACGCCCGATATCAGCCCGTGAATGGAAAATTCATGGATCGTACTGTCTCCAACGTATAATACATTACCGTTTTCATCCACCACCTGCCTTTTGGTGGCCTCAACATAACCACCAAAATCTGCTGCATCAGAAACAAGATTGGAGGTATGCACCTCGTAGGACACAGCGCATGGATAATCGGTAGTAAAATAAATGTACAGACTGCATTCATCTGTAGCAAAAGGATTATATATAACCAGCGGCTCATCCTCTGTGTATCTGGCCCTGTCTATCATATAGTTCAGACGAGAGCGAACATCGTCGCGGAAAGCAATGGTGTAAATATCAGATGCCAGACCATAGGAAGAAAATCCGTATATGATATTGGGGCGAATCTCAGAAGAAATATCGGAGGTGTGGGTATTCTGGTAGTCATGAAGGGCATCCGTAGGGGTAGGTGTAGTCTCTCCACCCCCGGAAAAAACGGTATTATAACTCACCAGTCCCAGAGCGGCACCGCTAAGAAGCAATATTAGAATCAAAATTATGTTAAATTTTTTCATAGAATCCCCATGGAAAACCGTAATCAAAACAAAACGATAAGCGTCACAACAAAGCTTAGTATAACCCAAGCCTATTATAACACTTATCGTCATCTCTGTCACGTTTCTGCAATGATTTAGAAAATCTGTCCCAGGAATCTTTCGCAGAGCTCTGTCCATTCAGTGCATTCCTCTACCACCTGAACATTTCCGGGGTGGGAGGTCTCAGGACTTGCTAACGAAAGACCATGGCCTCCGAAGGGGAAAATATGCATCTCACATGGGACCTTATGTTTTTTAAGGGATAAAGCATAGAGCAGGGAATTTTCCACAGGTACTGACTCATCTGCGAAGGTATGCCAGATAAAGGTAGGTGGTGTCATCTCGGACACTCTCTTTTCCAGAGACAGGTAGTCTCTAAGCTCCTCTGTAGCCTTTTTTCCCATAAGATTTTCTACTGAGCCCTTGTGGGCAAATTCTCCGGAGGAAATTACGGGATAACAGAGGACTGAGGCGTTGGGGCGCACCTCCGATACGGTGCAGCCGATCTCCGACAGCAGCTTTTCATTCATGTAATCTGTGGATACGTTGGCAGCCAGATGTCCTCCGGCTGAGAAGCCCATAATCGCTATGTGGTCAGGATCTATATGATACTCCTCGGCGTGGTCTCTTATATACTTGATAGCAAGTAATGCCTGCTTAAAGGCCACCGGATACTCTGCCCCTGTAGGCGCGCAGGAATAGTCCAGCACAAAGGTCTGGTAGCCCTTTGCTGAAAACTTTATAGCTACCGGCTCTGCCTCACGAGGTGATGTATACCAGTAGGCACCTCCCGGACAAATCAGCATGGCAGGACGCTTTCGATCCTTGTCAAAATCATTATAATACTCCAGCAGATAGGCTGTAAGTCGTGCAGAAAAGCCTTCTGCCACTATTTCCGTCTGTAAATACTGCATCTCTTATCTCCTTTGCCTCTACAAAATAAAGTCTGACGTTTTCTTCTATACCTTCATGATTACTGAATATGCGGTCCGAAGGCTCCATGGCCTGCCCGTATGTCACCTGAATATCAGGCTCAGTCCGGCTTACCAGCACCGATACAAACTGACGGTCGCACTTATCCTCTATGGTAAGCAAACCTGTTTTAAGGTCAAATACCGCTCTCCTCTCCAGGTAATCGCAGGTGCCTTTGGGATATGCATCATGATACTCCAGAGTAACTGTTATCGTGCTGTCCTCTTCTTTTACCTGAAAATATGATGTACGGTGATTTTCTCCTGCCTCCTGGTACTGTCCTGCCACTACAGGAACGCTGTGCCCGGAAGAACTGCAGCAGAGATAGTTGTATCTGCCTGCCCCAAAGTAATCAGCAGTGTACTCTCCGGCACCCAGATCGCAGGCCACACACTGCTTTCCTACATAATATATAAAGCTTCCCACATCATTATGGTTGTGTGGCTCAGCATTGTGTCCACCTTTTATGGCAAAGGCTGCTCCGTTTTCAGACTGATATACCGCCCATTCAGCATCTTTAAAATGTGACAGAGGGACGTATCTTTTTGTCACATTTTGTGACAAAAAGATACGTCCCTCTGTCACAAAAATGCCCAGCCACAGGCCTGCGAAGCGATAGCAGGGATCCGTGTTGAAATCCGCATACGCTTCTTCCCTAAGCTCCAGCTCTATACCTGCATATTTAAAGCCTATAGCTATGCCCGGCAGGATTTTATCGCCGGCTTTAGCATCCGAAAAATTAACGCAGAAGCCATTTTTAAGGTATATGGCATTAATAAAATCCGCCAGCTGCCGAAGTCTCTTTTTTACTGTATCATCAGCTCCAAGAAGCTCGTCATCCCCTTCTTTCATAAGCTCAGTAGCAAATGCCATATAAAAGCTCATGCCATAGTTAAAATACCCCACACCCTCCAGGGATACACCATCAGGTGAAAAAGCATTGTTCAGATAAGTGCGCAGTGATTTTTTTATGCGAATAATACCTTCTGCTTTTTCTTTTTCCGAAAAGCCAGCCTCCTGCCCCAATGTCAGCAGCGCTATACCAATACCTCCTGTACAGACCGCATTCCAGTTGTGATGGCAGCCTTCCCAGCCAAAGCTTTTACCCTCCTTGAAAAAAGGATTCAGGACTCTGTTTTTTACTTCCTTTACCATGCAATCCTTAAGAAAAGCCGGTAAATACGCACCTGCATACCTGTAAATAAGACCTATGGCCGAAGCTGTCTCACAGGCAAAAAGGTCTACCGTCCGCTCCCAGTCAGGATCACCATACTTATTTACATGAGCAGGCAGTGCCCAGGTGTCCTCGGATAGTATCTCAAAAAGCACATAATTCAGCTTGTCCAGGGTCTCCGCCTCTACTTTTTCCCCTTCGGCCATGGCTTTCAAGCCATAGACCGCCAGCATTTTCCGACGTTCAAAGTAGAGATTTTCGTAATTTATTCTGTTACCATTTCTGTAAAATTCATCAAAAGCCCATTCCGATAATGTCGGCATGGGCTTATCAATCATCTCACAGGCAGCTTCATTAATTTGCTTTAACACCGTACTGTGCATAATAATCATCTATTCTCGCTTTAATCTCGTCATCAATAACTACGCGGCCGTTATTTTCTCTATTGTAAAGATATTCTGTAACTTCCTTCATGGATACAATGGCTGCTGCAGGGAAACCGTATGTCTCACTCACCTCTGTCAGGGCCTCCATTGTGCCGGAGGGGCCTACCTCGCAACGGTTCAGAGAAACAATAAGTCCCTTTATCTCCACATTGCCCTGGGCGCGTACAATCGGAACAGTCTCCTCCATGGACTTGCCGGATGTGGTAACGTCCTCTATCATAACCACTCTGTCTCCATCCTGAATCTTGTAGCCCAGAAGGATACCTGTATCACCATGGTCCTTGGCTTCCTTACGGTTGGAGCAGTACTTCTTGTCCTGACCGTACAGCTTTGCATATGCTACTGCGGTAACTACAGCCAGCGGAATGCCCTTATATGCCGGTCCGAAAAGGACATCAAAATCATCACCGAAATTGTCGTGAATGGCCTTAGCATAGTATTCGCCCAGCTTCATCAGCTGTGTACCTGTTACATAGGCACCTGCATTCATGAAAAATGGGGATTTTCTGCCGCTCTTAAGAGTAAAATCACCAAACTTCAGTACATTCGACTCTACCATAAAGTCAATAAATTCCTGCTTGTAAGCTTCCATAAAAAGTTAAACCTCCAGTATTTTCAAGGCTTGTAAGCCTTTATGTTTTTTCAAAAAGTGTCTTACTACACACTTAGTACACATATACTTATTAGGCTAACACAAATAACTATATATTTCAATCTAATAAAGGTAAAAATTTCTTGCTTGTGGACCTATCAGAAATATCCTTTCGGCTGTACAAAAACAACAATAGGCAAAAATCCACGCTTCCTGGTCGCGTGCAAAGCAAGATTCTGCATCTTCCCTGGCTTCCGGTCATGAGTCGCAAGTGTCTCGCGAAAAAGAGGCTATGCGCCAAGCACACAGCCTCTAATCTCTTACAATTGAATGCCCGTTGACACGTATATCAACTTATATCCTTAATACAAATACGGATGAACTATACAATGCTTCTTCTTTGATAATAACGATATCATCCGATACTGCCAAAACCGCCATATAATGCTCATTAAAGACTTTTTGCAATTCTGTCCCTTTCACTAAAGTTCCTTCACCAGGCTCATTTGTCACAACATAGAATATTATGTCGCTAGCAGGTCCAAGTATATTATCAAGATTACCATTTTTGCCATGATACACCACTTTATCTTCCATAACATACTTTTCTGTTTCGTGGCAAAAGTGTTCCATAAACATCTTTTGCTTTTTAGCAGAATTCAATTCATACGTCAATCTATCTCTTTTGTTTTCTTTTATATAGTTAGAAATAAAAGCATTCAGGTATGACTTCATTACAATCACCTTCTTCCTTATGCAAAAACCACATTGTATTTAACTACTACTGTACCTGTTTCATCTGTAATTGCAAGGATATTTCCCTTTGTAGGTAGGCAAAAGTTGTCATTCGGAACCGTCCCCGGTGACATCCCTTTTGTGATTATTATAAATTTGTAACCGCTCCGATAAAAGCAGGTAGTCCCGTTTCATTATCAACAATAGCATAAACAAAAGGCCTGTCTAATATAACACTAAACTGATCTATTATAAGAGCCGATTCAGTTTTCATTCCGCCAATAGTGACTGCTGCAGCTTTTGTACCGTTTCGGTCAACCTGAATAAAAGTTTTTTGACAAACCTCAGCGCAATAAATGTTTCCAATGTCAGAATGCCCAAGCCTTGAAAAATCAGCCAAATTACTGCTGAACATGTCCGTCATTCCCATCGCTTTCAGCACGTCATTCATTTCCATGCCGGCACTGTATGTGAATTCAGGCATTTCTACGGAAACTGATGCTCTTTGACGGCTGTTCCAAAGTTCCATCCACTGTTCTCCGGTGAGTGAATCAATATAGTCGTAAATATCTGTTTCCATATCCGGCAGCAGCCCTACAATACTGTATTTTCCACCGGCATAATTTTTAGCAAATCCCTTTACGCCCTTTGCGGACAAATATGTACTTTCGGTAGAAGCAAGCATCTGAACTGTGCCATGGCTACCATCGTAATTTGTGAATTGCTCCTCCTTAATATTATACTTTTCATATAATTTTGCCCATTTCGCATCAAAGGTAAGGGCATTTATGAGATACATAACAGAATCTGCGTCAATATCGTCAATTATCTTTTCTATCATTCCATCGGTGTGTTTTTTGCACCAATTGTTGATATCCTTAACCGTCGATTCGTCAAAAGGAGCCGAGTAAATCTGTGCATCATACCAATCGGCGTTCGTTTGCAGGAATTCACCGTTAACTTTAAGAGCATTTTCATTGTCGCGGAACCAAATCGAATCTGCCAGGTTCAGCTTACAGTCATCTGCTCTGTAAAGAGATGAGGTATATGCATATAAGGTTTTATTGAGAGTATCAACATCCATACCGAAGGTTTTTTCCATCTGTGCCTTTGTTTCTCCATCGGCACCATTGGCGATCATGGCGAGGCATACCACGGCTGACAGTGGGGATATCAAATCATTTTTGTTGTCATTTGTAACCAGTTCTTTAAACAATGACATGGAAAAATCTGCCATTGCCTTCTTGAAATCCTCGGTTATCTCGCCCTTTTCGCTTGCTGTACGTTCATATCCTTTTGAAAGTTCGGCAGCACTTACACGAAGGCCGCAGGCCGTATAAGACAAAAGCAGTACCCCGCTAAGTATTACACAAAGAATCGAAGAAGTTAATTTTTTCATATTTACGCATTCCCTTTCTTAATTAAATGTTAGGGCCTCTATAGTTTCTCCCTTTCAGGATTAAAGGTGTTATATAAAGGCCTTCACTATATAAGTCGCAATTCGGAATGCTTATATAACGCTTTTGTGTAAATTTCTTACAGACATTTTTAATTTTATAGTACGCCGGTAGAGCTTATCAGATAGAAACAGTGGCACTAAAGATACTGTCTACCGATTCTCTTTTCCGGCTGTCTGTCAAAAAGATATAAGAAAATGAGGAAAAACCACTCCAGAGGTTTCATCAGACAATAAACAAGGTCTGCTCTTAGTGGTGTAGTAATATGTTTTGAAATGGGATACCCGTAAGTATCATAAACATGTCTAATCCACTTATGGAAGTGGGGCATTTTTTCCATGATGTAGTCTTCAAAAGCATTTGCTATGCAAAGCTGACGGTTAACCACGATTACTGCTCCTCTTCTATGTCCCAGTCTCAAAGGTTTAACTACTTTTTTGTGACCGCCGGCCGCCACTGTGCACAGGTAGTGTCCTTCGTAATCCAAAGGTGGCGGTGGAATCTGCTGTGAAAAGGTCCAGTCTGCAGTATCTGTGAAAGCCTTGATAGCTGCTGCAGGCTCTTGGGCTACAATAATAAAGATAATCTCGGCGAGCCCCACCAGCGCGAATAAAAATATGAAGGTCCACATGGAGGATTGGGAAAGTTTAATGATTATTTTATTCAGTGTTTTTCTTCCGTTTTCAGCTTCCTGCTTTTGCCTTATGGCCTCTTTCTTCATTTCTGTTATATGTTTTTTCATGACTCCCGCAGTCAAAAGCAGGATATTTAAGTGATATACATAAAGCATCCACTGTATGCCCTGCAAATTTTTTGCCAACTGAATAGCAAAGGCAATATGGGTGATATTCATAATAATCACAGAAGCCAACAACATAGACGGAACCAATGGAGGCATTTTCTTTATGTCCGCATGCCTAAGTATTATCAACGCCAAAACTCCTGGCGCCATCAAAATCGCAATGCACCAACGAAAGCCCGAATATAAACTATTGTGATATTCTATGTTGTATATTTGCTCAAACCAGTCACCCGCCTCATCAAAGGACACATTATATAGAAGCCAATAGAAAACTGTGCCTACAATAAGTGTTGCCCAGAAGGATATCAGCGTCAGGCGGCTTTCCTCTCTCCAAAAACAAGAATTAATGATAGTCAAAGCAACCGGAATTAGAATACATATAGATAATATTAGCAGTAACTCCGCATTCATTTATTCTTCCTCCCTATACTCCAGGATGTCACCGGGCTGTCAGTCCAGAATCCCGCATAATTTATCCAGCGTCTCTACCTTTACTGCCTTAGTCTTGCCATTTTTAAGAATTGAGACATTGGCCATCAAACAAATCAGCCATTGCTTTCTGTGAATATTTAGGGACAGATACACCTTAGGGATTCTCGCATTACCGCTATTCGTGCGTCTCGCCGCAGCGCAAGCGCCGCTTCGCAACTTCGAATAGCTATGCTCGGTCTGCGCCAACTCCCAAATGTTGTCAACGAGAAACGTCCCCGTGGCACTCTGCGTTGATGCCCGTCTGGCGAAGACTATAATAAGCTTTTGTAAAAAAGCGCGTCCTTTTATATCAACGCAAATGCGTTGATGCCAGTCCGGCGAAGACTATAATAAGCTTTTGTAAAAAAGCGCGTCCTTTTATATCAACGCGAATGCGTTGATGCCCGTCTGGCGAAGACTATAATAAGCTTTTGTAAAAAAGCGCGTCCTTATTGTATTTAACTACTATTGTACCTGTTTCATCTGTAATTGCAAGGATATTTCCCTTTGTAGGCAGGCAAAAGTTGTCATTCGGAACCGTCACCGGTGACATCTGATTGCAAAACAAGCACCTGTGTGTTATTTTATATTTTACGTGGGCGTGATTTTTATTTTCCAAACCGAGAAATACGAATTTCATGAAAAATGAGGAGTCAGAGTTATGTTTTTTAAATCGAAGAAGAAAAGAATGCAACAATATCTAGACAGTCACAGGGAAAATCTGTCTGTATTTGATGAATTTGTCACAGAGTATCTCAACGGAGCACTTCAAAGTTTTTTTATTGAGCAAGGAGTGACAAAAATAGAAATCCACGTGGATTGGTTTGATGATTTTAAATGTTTAGAACTTCAAGGCTTTCTAAATAAAAATTGTATAGATTTACAAATTTATGAAAAACAATTCGGTCTGGCGGCTGATCCAGATGAGCCTGACATTTCAGACTGGTATGAACTCCTTTCTAAAGAATACGTATATGACATATGTAAGGAATCACTGACAAAAGCGTCTCAATAACACCTCATAACATTCTCATCAGTATGCAACTCCTGCAGGCGCACCTATCGCTTACATCAATACAGAATCCAGCTTCGAAATATTCCAGATGTAATCCGGATTTTGAGAAAAAAACAATACCTGCGATGGTCATAATTACCATCGCGGGTATTTAAAAAATGTCAATAGTACGTGCTATTGAGCGTTTACGAAAAAGCAATAATAAGAGGCCATGCGCCAACTCCCAAATGTTGTCAACGAGAAACGTCCCCGTGGCACTCC
>JAZUFN010000107.1:0-13857 GCA_045640725.1 Lachnospiraceae bacterium | reverse complement strand
CGTAAAATGTATTTACGTTGCTATCGGTCAGAAGCAGTCTACAGTAGCTGCCCTGGTAACCACTCTTGAAGAGTACGGTGCTATGGACTACACCACAGTAGTAGCTGCTACAGCCTCCGAGCTGGCACCTCTTCAGTACATCGCACCATACAGTGGATGTGCTATCGGTGAGGAGTGGATGGAAAACGGCGACGACGTACTTATCATCTATGATGACTTAAGTAAGCATGCCGCTGCATACCGTACCCTCTCCCTCCTCTTAAAGCGTCCACCGGGACGTGAGGCATACCCTGGTGACGTTTTCTACCTGCACTCAAGACTTTTGGAAAGAGCAGCCAGACTTTCTGACTCTCTGGGCGGTGGTTCCCTTACCGCACTTCCTATCATTGAGACTCAGGCAGGCGACGTATCCGCTTACATTCCTACCAACGTAATCTCCATCACAGATGGTCAGATTTACCTGGAGTCCGAGATGTTCAACTCCGGCTTCCGTCCGGCTGTTAACGCAGGTCTCTCCGTATCACGAGTAGGTGGTAGCGCCCAGATTAAGGCTATGAAAAAAATCGCAGGTCCTATCCGTATTGACCTGGCTCAGTACAGAGAGCTGGCATCCTTTGCCCAGTTCGGTAGTGACCTGGATGCAGATACAAAAGAAAAGCTGGCTCAGGGTGCCCGCATTAAGGAAATCCTGAAGCAGCCTCAGTACAAGCCAATGCCTGTTGAAAAGCAGATCATCATCATCTACGCAGCTACCAAGAAGTATCTCCTGGATATTCCTGTAGAAAAGGTGCTGGAGTTCGAGCATGATCTCTTTGAATACATTGACACCAAATATCCTGAGATTCCCGCTGCTATCCGCGATGAAAAGGTTATCTCTGATGCTACAGAGGAAAAGCTGATTGCGGCTATCAAGGAATGCAAGGCACAATTCTAAACGGGAGCGTGATTAAATGGCTTCGATGAAAGACATCAAAAGGCGGAAAGACAGTATCCAGAGTACCGAACAGGTAACAAAGGCCATGAAGCTGGTTTCCACCGTAAAGCTGCAGAAATCCAAGACCCGTGCAGAACAGACCAAGCCATATTTTACCCATATGTTTGAAGCTGTGGGAGCAATGCTTAAAAAATCCGGAAATATCAACCACCCCTATCTCACCGGTGACCCTACCAAGAAAAAGGGCATCATCGTTATCACCTCCAACAGAGGTCTGGCCGGCGGCTACAATTCCAATATTGTGAAGCTGGTGCAGAACAGTGGGATAGATAAAGATGACTGCATTATTTATGCAGTAGGTCGTAAGGGCAAGGAGACTTTGGAGCGTAAGGGCTATACCATAGACCTGGACTACTCCGAGGTAATGAACGGACCGGTTTTTGCAGATGCCATAGCTATAGGACGTAAAGTGCTGCAGGATTTTGCAGACGGTAAGATAGGCGAGATTTACATTGCATATACTGAGTTTAGAAACACAGTAAGCCACATACCTACCTGGCTAAAGCTTCTACCTGTTACAGCAGGTGAGGGTGAGGCTGAAAAGGAAGAAAGTACTATCGATAGGCTGACACTCATGAATTATGAGCCGGAAGCAGATGAGGCTATTGCCCTCATTATCCCCAAGTACCTGAATTCCCTTATCTATGGTGGACTTATGCAGGCTTATGCAAGTGAAAACGGTGCCCGCATGCAGGCAATGGATTCAGCAACCAATAACGCTCAGGAAATGATTTCCGATCTGTCTCTTAAGTACAACAGAGCCCGTCAGGGTGCTATTACTCAGGAGATTACAGAAATCGTGGCCGGAGCCAATGCAATAGGATAAATTAGTTGACCGGGGACGTCTGCCATACAGATATATGTCCCCAAATAAACACGAAAAGGAGTGACACGAAATTGGGAAACAAAATCGGAAAAATCACTCAGATAATCGGTGCAGTACTTGATATTAAATTCTCCAAGGAGAATCTTCCTGCCATAAATGAAGCAATTCGTATTAACAACGGCGACACCCGCCTGACAGCAGAGGTCGCTCAGCATCTCGGTGACGATACGGTACGTTGTATCGCCATGGGACCTACAGACGGATTGGTTCGTGGCATGGATGCAGAGGCAACAGGAGCTCCTATTTCCGTTCCTGTTGGTGAAAATACCCTTGGCAGAATGTTCAACGTACTGGGTGATCCGATTGATGAGAAGCCCGCTCCGGAAGGGGTAGAGTATCTGCCTATTCACAGAAAGGCACCTGCTTTTGAAGAGCAGTCCACCAAGACTGAGATCCTGGAAACAGGTATCAAAGTCGTTGACCTGCTTTGCCCTTACCAGAAGGGTGGTAAAATCGGTCTTTTCGGTGGTGCCGGTGTAGGTAAAACAGTTCTTATTCAGGAGCTTATTACAAACATTGCTACAGAGCATAACGGCTACTCCGTATTTACCGGTGTAGGTGAGCGTACCCGTGAGGGTAATGACCTTTATTACGAAATGAAGGAGTCCGGCGTTCTGGAGAAAACCACCATGGTATTCGGTCAGATGAACGAGCCACCGGGGTCCAGAATGAGAGTTGGTCTTACAGGTCTTACAATGGCTGAGTACTTCCGTGATCAGTCCGGTAAGGACGTACTTCTCTTTATTGACAACATCTTCCGTTTCACACAGGCAGGTTCTGAGGTTTCCGCTCTGCTTGGCCGTATGCCAAGTGCCGTTGGTTACCAGCCTACCCTGCAGACTGAAATGGGTGCTTTGCAGGAGCGTATTACATCTACACGTAAGGGTTCCATTACATCTGTTCAGGCCGTATACGTACCTGCGGATGACTATACAGACCCTGCACCTGCTACTACATTTGCCCATCTGGATGCTACCACAGCTCTTTCCCGTTCTATCGTTGAGCTGGGTATCTACCCTGCTGTAGACCCTCTGGCTTCTACATCCCGTATCCTGGATCCTCGTATCGTAGGTGAGGAGCATTATAGAGTTGCCCGTGGTGTACAGGAGATCCTCCAGAGATATAAGGAGCTTCAGGATATCATCGCCATCCTCGGTATGGATGAGCTTTCCGAAGACGACAAGCAGCTGGTTGGCCGTGCCCGTCGTATTCAGAGATTCCTGTCTCAGCCTTTCCACGTAGCAGAGCAGTTTACAGGTATCGAGGGACGTTACGTTCCTGTTGCTGAGACTATCAGAAGCTTCTCCGAGATCCTCGAAGGTAAGCACGACGATATCCCTGAGAGCTATTTCCTGAACGCAGGTTCAATCGATGATGTAATCGCCCGTACCAAGAAGTAGAAAGGAGATTGCCATGGCTGATAATAGCAGACTCCTCTCTGTACAGATTATTTCTCCTGACAGAGTTTTCTTTGAAGGTACAGCTGACTTCGTAGAGCTTCGCACCACAGAAGGTGAGCTGGGTGTCTACAAGGGACATATTCCCCTGACTTCCATACTGGCTCCCGGAGTACTGAAGCTCCACAATGACGGCGAGGTAAAAACAGCAGCTCTTCATGACGGTTTTGTCGAGATATTCCCTGACAGAATCTGTATCATGGCTGAATCCTGTGAATGGCCTGATGAAATCGATCTGACTCGTGCCAACGCCGCAAAAGAGCGTGCTGAGCAGCGTCTGCGTGCCAATTCAGAGGATATTAATGTCCAGCGAGCTGAGCTGGCTCTTCGTAGAGCATTGGTTCGTATCGAACTGGGAAATAAATTATAAGCAAATAAAAATGAGCCTCTGTGGGCTCATTTTTTTGTCTGAATTCACGAGATTATCTGTGCTATCTTGCTACCATGAAAGGATTGCCGCCCTCTTCTAAGGTGGCACTTAGCCTGTTTGAAGGGGCCGTGATAGTTTTTCCTGTCTTAAGATTCAGATAAGTAACGGTAGTACTGTTATATGAAGTAAAAAGGATAGGGGTGTTTTCATCATACATGGCGAAAACAGGGGTATCCTTATACACGAAGTACATCATTTGAGAAAGAGAGGCACCGGTACAGGACAGGGTGTTTTCCGTGAGCCCCTTCTGATACAGCTCCTTTGCTTTAGCGATGACTGAGGCGGAAAGATCACTACTCTTAGCCATTACTCCGCGCTCCCAAAGCACCTCGCCTTTGCCGTTCAGCACCACTCCTACTGTAGCGTTATCGTCAGCTTTCGTAAGAGCTGTAGCTACTTCGTTGGTGATAGCGATCATGTGTCCATAGGAAAAAACATAAAATCTGTTGCTTTCAGACTGAAGCTCGTCCAGATAAACCGCAGTATTGCTGGTCAGTACGGTTACCTTGGCCAGGCTGGTACGAGGAATGTTTTTAAAGTCATACTTGGATGGCAGTGACAGGTAATATTCAGTCAGCATCTGGTCGGTAGCACGGGTGGTGATTTCAAAAGCAGCCGTTTCATCCGGGTTTTTTATAAGAATGAATTCGTTGCCTGCCGGCTCATAATCATTGCCCTTTTTAGTCACTCTGAGCAGCTTAATGGAGGTGGAAGTGTTTTCGATATCAGTGATATAAAAACCATCCTTATGGTACTCTTTAAGTATTTTTTCAGAGGAGTCCAGTATACGGATAGTGGTGACGGGATAGTAAGGTGTGCCGTCACTGAAAAATGCTTTGTCGGACTCTTTACCATAGCCCAGAATCAGATTGCTGTCGATCTGGGAAAGCAGGCGGATAATCTCGCCTTCGCCAACACTAATCTGTTTTCTCTCACCGGTCTCCAGGTACAAGAGATGAATGGTCTGCATATCTCCCTCCTGCTGCCATGCGGCATAAGCCAGGCCCGGAAGGAAAATAGCGTCCTGGGAAAGGGTGGCGGTAGATACTTCATTAAGGACCTTGGTAGTCAGATTGTAGGAGTAGATATGGCTATGCAGCTGGAAAAAGAACACGTTGTTGCTGTTCATATAGGCAAAGCCACCCAGCTCACAGGTCAGCTGATCGTAGGTCATGGCCAGAGGGATAAAAAGCACTTCCTGAACACGGTTCAGATGGTGGTAATACTCGTATACCACCAGTCCTGTTTTTCCCTCGTAAGTACCGGAGCTTATGTATCCGTGTACCATAAAGTAAATTGTGCCGTCATCATCCATGCGAAGCAGCTTGATACCGGAATCTCTGCTGGCCTCCGATGGGATGTCCACACCTAAAATAGTGGAGTATACCTTGGAAACATGGTTTTCCGGCAGATTGTAGTAGTAGAGTACATTGTCTCTTACGAAAGCAAGCTGGCTGCTATCCTTGGAATAAAGCAGGTCTACGTTGGTGTTGCCGGTAATACCCAGCTTCAGCTCTCCCTGGGAAAGGGACATAAGGGATAAGTCGAAAACAGCCTCTGTATCGCGCTCGTAGTTCAGGAGATATGCGTAGCCGGTACCCTGCTGGATACGGAATTTTTCACTGACGATATAGCTCTCTCGGCCGCTGGCATTATCCACTGTAACGGTGTAGCGCAGGGTGACCACGGCAATGTACTTATAAAATTCGTTGATTTCAATAGAGATGTCAGAAGCCATGGTGGGGGTCAGATTGCCCCAGCACACCATCTGATAACTGTCATGAATGTCTACGTGAGCATAGCTTTTGGACAGGCCACGGTAGGTGCTTTCCAGATAGGGGATGACGTATTTGGTATCTTTACTTCGGCACTTCTCGGAAAAATTAAGGATGAAATCCAGTTTTTCCGTAACTGCAGGCACGTCATAGGACTTAATGCGAAAATAGTAGTAAACTCGCTTACTCTCTGAAGTGATGAGAGTGATGGCTGCAGCGTATTCACGGCCAAATTCGAATTCCGTATCCGGCTTCAATCTGACATACTTGCCATCATCCCGGTAGTCAAAGGCACTGATTTGACCCTCGGATACCGTGTGACCATCGCTGGTATCAATAACCTCATAAAGTAGCTTTCGAACATCTGTGCCACGCTCATTAATGACTATCTGTATAACGCCCTCAGAGTCGGGGACGATAAACTGGGCCCGGGCCAGAAGGGGATTCTGCTCTACGGTATAGCCCAGAAGTCTGTTGACGGTGTAATTGCCGTAACGAAAGGTCAGCACAGGCAGCTCGCCACCACTGGCATCTGCCGTAACAGCATTACCTCCGGACAGCCAGGTGTCCTTGGCATTGCCGAAAAAGTAAAGGGAGGCTCCGAATAAAATTATAAAATATAAGGCTTTAATAAAATGTTTCATAGTATATCCCAAGGGATCATCGCCCAAGAAAGGCGATACCCTAAATAAAATCATAGTGGTTAAAGATAGTAATATGATAAATGCTTTCCTATAAAAAGACAACAGTAATTTTTTTCTTGCTATTAATCTAAACGGGTGATACACTTAGGTGTTGTACAGGGAAATTTTTTAAAGCAGATTCAGGAGGTAATCAGATGAAAATTCTGACCGTTACAATTCCGTGCTATAATTCAGCTGCCTATATGAACAGAGCCATTGATTCTCTGCTTCCCGGTGGCGAAGATGTGGAGATTATCGTTGTAGACGATGGTTCTTCCGATGATACCTATAAGATTGGCTGCGAATATGCAGAAAAATATCCTACTATTGTTCGTTGCATTCATAAAGAGAACGGCGGACATGGTAGTGCAGTTAATACAGGACTGGCCAATGCTACAGGAGTATATTTCAAGGTAGTAGACTCAGATGACTGGGTAAAGGAGTCCTCACTCATAAAGATTTTGGATGTGCTTCGTGATATGATTCGTCATGGCACAGGCCTTGATATGCTTATTTCCAACTACGTTTATGAAAAGGTAGGAGAGAAGCATAAAAAGGTGATTAAATACCCCGGCACATTACCTGTGGATCGTATTTTCACCTGGAGTGAAGTGGGCCACTTTAAGACAGGCCGTTACCTGCTTATGCATTCAGTTATTTACCGTACCCAGCTGCTTCACGAATGTGGATTAAAGCTGCCGGAGCATTGCTTCTATGTGGATAACATCTATGTATACGATCCACTTCCATACGTACGTACCATGTACTATCTGGATGAAAATTTCTACAGATACTTTATTGGGCGTGATGACCAGTCAGTCAGTGAGAAAAATATGATTAAGCGTATTGATCAGCAGCTTCTGGTCAATTACACCATGATCGACCTTCACGATCTTAGGACTATTAAGAATAAGAGACTGCGTTCTTACATGATTAAGTATCTGGGCATCATGATGATGATTTCATCAGTATTCCTTATTAAGAGTGAGGACCCGGAAAAGGAAAAGAAGCGTGCCGATCTCTGGGAGTATCTTAAGAAAAAGAATAAGTACGCATACAATATCATCGGTATTGAGTCTGCAGGCATACCTGCCCGCTGGAAGAGCAGCGGCGGCCAGGAAGTTGTGAAGCTGGGCTACATTATCGCCAACAGAATATTTAAGTTCAACTAAAAAATAGCCTGGCTTTGCCGGGCTATTTTTCTATAAATACATTTTCGTCCACTTCGTGTCTTATGTGCTTCATGGGAAGCTTGAAAGCAAGGAAGTATGTGGGCACAGCCATCACAAATGCTCCGATAACATCAATAATGGAATGCTGCTTCATAAATACTGTGGAAGCTATGATAAGTAATCCCTGTACTACGAGAAGGATTTTTATCCAAAGCTTATCCTTAGGGATGCTTTTAGTATGGATAACGGCGATGCAGGCGCCAATGGTGTTGTATACATGAATAGATGGAAAGATATTGGTAGGAGTATCATTTCCATATATAACATTTTGTACCAGATCGATAAAAACATTGTCACGGCCAAGTGTGGTAAGGTCAGGGCGAAGTGCCTGTCCGTTGGGCCACAGCGTGCTGATAATCAGGAAAATCTGCATGCCTGAATAAAGGAAAAGGCTGAATCTGCAGAAATCCCTACGATCCTTAAAATAGAACCAGGTACCGATAGCCAGAATGTACACAAACCATAATAGATACGGAATTACAAAATACTCGCAAAAAGGAATATAATCATCTATAGGTGAATGTATCAGATGATATTCGGAGTCCGCTGTTATTTTTCGCTCCAATGCACTGAACCATATAAAGTATGGTATCAGATAAAGGAAGGTGAAGGTATGGTAATATTTTTTTACCAAAGCCTTAAAAGATAATTTTTTCATATGTTTCCCTACATAACCTGTAAATTAAGTAAAATTAAGCTACTATTCACCGACTGTGGCGAAAATCATTCACAGACCATGAATATCAACGTGATTTTATCAAAACTTTATAAAAAAATCAATGATTGAGTGAAAAGTGCAGGCGGATATGTTATAATTAAGGTAGAGCCCTATGGGAAGGGCGAAAAATGTTTTTTATGTAACAGTAGAAAAAGGAGAAAAAATGGCAAAAAGAGTTTTTATGATAGTTTTAGACAGTGTAGGTATCGGTGAGATGCCGGATGCTGCACTTTGGGGCGATGAAGGCTCCAATACCATGCTGAGCTGTTCCAAGGACCCAAATTTCTGTCTGCCCAATGCAGAGAGATACGGTCTTTTCAAGTTGCCGGGAATTGAAGCATGCGCAGGCATCAATATTCCTGCAGATTTTAATTTTAACGATCCATCCTTTAAAAACAGTGCCATTGCCCGTATGGCAGAGGCCTCAAAGGGTAAGGACACTACTACAGGCCACTGGGAGATGGTGGGCATTATTTCAGAAAATCCCATGCCTACATTCCCTAATGGTTTTCCTAAGGAGCTTCTGGATGAATTTTCCAGAAGGACAGGCCGCCCTGTTATCTGTAACAAGCCTTATTCAGGCACGGATGTTATCAGAGACTATGGTCGCGAGGCCTGTGCTACCGGGGCACTGATTGTTTATACATCCGCAGATTCCGTTTTCCAGATTGCCGCTCATGAGAGCATTGTTCCGGTGGAAGAGCTCTACAAGTATTGTGAGATAGCCCGCGAGCTCTGTGTGGGTGATTGGGGCGTAGGACGTGTTATAGCCAGACCATTTGAAGGCGATTGGCCATTTACCCGTACTCCCCGCCGACATGATTTTTCACTGGTACCTCCCCAAAAGACAGTACTCAATTACCTGCAGGAGGCCGGAAAGGACGTATGGGGCGTAGGCAAGATAAATGATATTTTTGCAGGCAGCGGTCTTACGAGAATCGTTCGTACCGTAAGCAATCCTGATGGCATTGAAAAAACACTGGCCTGGATGGATGAGGATTTTGATGGCTTCTGTTTCGTAAATCTGGTAGATACGGATATGATTTATGGCCACAGAAACGATGTCCCCGGCTATGCCAAGGCTCTTTCCTACTTTGATTCAAAGCTTCCTGAGATTACTGCCAAGCTGAGACCGGATGATATCCTTATTATTACTGCTGACCACGGTTGCGATCCGGGCACACCTTCCACCGACCACTCCAGAGAGTATGTTGGTATGGTAGCTATCGGCGACGGAATTAAGGATGGTGTAAATCTGGGCACCCGTACTACATTCGCGGATATCGGCGCTACAATCCTTGAATATTTAGGAGTGGAGGGAGATATACCCGGCACCTCATTCTGCAAAGAAATCATGAAATAGTTACTATTCACAGCCTGTACAAAACTTTACGGTTAAATCTGAATAGTAACATGAAATAAAATAAAATACTTGACTATCGTCTAAAATCATGGTATACTCACACGGCTATGGAAGGCGATAGTCTTTTTTTTTGTCGCGGGAAACAGCGACCTGCGACGTAAAAGACGCAAAACAAAAATTTGACTACGGAGGTGGAAGAAGTCATGCGAGTTAAAATTACATTGGCTTGTACAGAGTGCAAACAGCGTAACTACAACACAACCAAAGACAAGAAGGAACATCCGGACAGGATGGAAACCAGCAAGTACTGCAGATTCTGCAAGAAGCACACAACACACAAAGAGACAAAATAATGCTTGATTGAGGCAGAAAAGGAGACACTATGGCAGAAGAAGTATCTACCAAAGAAAAAGGTCGTGTCAGCCTCTGGTGGAAGGGTCTCAAGTCAGAGTTCAAGAAAGTTATCTGGCCTGACAAGGAGACAGTCGCTAAGCAGACAGCAGCTGTTATCGTCATTACCGTTGTTTTGGGAGCAATCATTTCATTACTCGATTGGGTTGTTAAGTTCCTGATCGGCCTGCTTCCTTAATTCGTTTGTGCGGAGGATTTTATGGCAGAAGCTAGATGGTACATTGTTCATACCTATTCAGGATATGAGAACAAGGTTAAAGACAATATTGACATGACAGTCAAGAACAGAGGCCTTGATGACAGAATCATCAGGACCGAAGTGCCTATGGAAAAGGCAATAGAGGTCAAGGACGGCGTTAAGAAAACTGTTGACCGTAAGGTATTTCCCGGCTATGTACTTATTTACATGATTCTCGATGACGAGACATGGTACGTTGTCAGAAATACAAGAGGTGTTACAGGATTCGTTGGCCCCGGGTCTGAGCCTGTTCCCCTTTCTGACGAAGAAGTCAGAAATATTGGTCTTGACAGAGAGAAAGAAACTACTGTTGAGATTGATTTCCAGGTAGGCGATACAGTCACCATTATTGAAGGCAATCTGGAAGGCAAGTCCGGTATCGTTAAGCAGATTGATCTTCACAAGCAGACTGTTATTATCAGCGTAGAAATGTTTGGCCGTGAAACACCTACAGAGGTTGGTTTCACAGCAGTCAAGGCTGAAAAATTTTAAGGCAAGACCTTAAGTAATGATTTTAGAAGTACTACGGTACTTCCGTGGGAGGAAGGGCATGAGCCCACTCCGATATCACCACATTTAGGAGGATTTTAAAAATGGCAAAGAAAGTTGAAGGTTACATCAAGTTACAGATCCCTGCTGCAAAGGCTACACCGGCACCACCTGTTGGTCCTGCTCTTGGTCAGCACGGTGTTAACATCCCTGCTTTCACAAAGGAATTCAACGCTAGAACAGCAGGTCAGGAAGGTATGATCATTCCTGTTGTAATCACAGTTTATGCAGACAGAAGCTTTTCATTCATCACAAAGACACCGCCAGCAGCAGTTCTTTTAAAGAAGGCTTGCAATCTTCAGTCCGCATCCGGCACACCTAACAAGAACAAGGTTGCTAAGATCAAGAAGTCCGAAGTTCAGAAGATCGCTGAGCTTAAGATGCCAGATCTTAACGCAGGTTCTATCGAAGCAGCTATCAGCATGATCGCTGGTACAGCTCGTTCAATGGGTATCGAAGTAGTAGAAGATTAATTATTAGGTGGGAGGACAGACAGTCCGCAAATACCACAGGAGGTTTAATAATGAAAAGAGGAAAAAATTATAAAAACGCATTAGCAAGCTACGATAAGTCTCAGCAGTACGATGTTGCAGAGGCTGTAGGTATTGTTAAGAAAAATGCAAGTGCAAAGTTCGATGAGACAGTAGAAGCTCACATCAGACTCGGCGTTGATGGCCGTCATGCTGATCAGCAGGTTCGTGGTGCAGTTGTACTCCCTCATGGTACAGGTAAGACCGTTAAGGTTCTTGTATTCGCAAAGGGTGACAAGGTAAACGAGGCTGAGGCTGCAGGTGCTGACTACGTTGGTGGCGACGAGCTCATCCCTAAGATCCAGAATGATGGATGGCTTGATTTCGATGTAGTAGTAGCTACACCTGATATGATGGGCGTTGTTGGTCGTCTTGGTAAGGTTCTTGGTCCTAAGGGTCTCATGCCAAACCCTAAGGCTGGTACAGTTACAATGAACGTTGCACAGGCAATCGCTGATATTAAAGCAGGTAAGGTTGAGTACAGACTTGATAAGGCTAACATCATCCACGTACCTGTTGGTAAGGTTTCCTTCACAGAGGAACAGCTCGCTGACAACTTCCAGGCACTTATGGGTGCAATCATTAAGGCTAAGCCAGCTACAGCAAAGGGTCAGTACCTTAAGAGCGTTACAATCGCTTCTACAATGGGCCCTGGTGTTAAGATTAACGGCGCTAAGCTTAGCTAATTGAAATTAATGGTTGACAAACCAATATATTTGTATTAAAATCTTCGACGTTTGGTGCTTAGTTGCACCAAACGTCTGAGATATATCACCGAAGACAGCTGGTGTGCATGGCACATAAGAGGATTTATCCCGCCCGCCGAGGGAATCAACAGATTGAACATTTCAACTGCTTTTTCCGATTCGGTAAAGCAGGTTTTTTTATTATAAGAATCTGCACTTTCATGAAGTATACTTCATGATTCCAAATCTATAAGGAGGTGCATTCACATGGCAAAAGTTGAAATCAAGGCTCCCATCATTGATGAGATTAAGGCTTCTGTAGAGAAGGCTAGCTCTTGCGTACTTGTACAGTACTCCGGTATCACAGTTGCTGATGACACAAAGCTTCGTAAAGAGCTTCGTGAGGCAGGTGTTGTTTACAAGGTATACAAGAACACATATCTTAAGAGAGCATTTGAGGGTACAGACTTCGCTCAGCTTAACGATCAGCTCGAGGGCACAACAGCAGTAGCTTTCGGCTTCGAGGATTCTACAGCTCCTGCAAGAATCATCGCTAAGTACGCAGAGAAGATTGAGCCACTTCAGTTCAAGGCTGGTGTTGTAGAGGGTACATTCTACGATGCAAAGGCTATGGAGCAGATCGCAAAGATCCCTTCCAGAAACGAGCTTATTTCCAAGCTCCTGGGCTCTCTTCAGTCCCCTATCACAAACTTCGCAAGAGTTCTCAAGCAGATCGCAGAGAAGAACGGCGAGGCAGCTTAATAATCATAAGATTATTACAGCAGTACAGTGCATAGCACAAATTCACGTAGCATAGGCTACATATTAATTGATTAAAATCCAATAGGAGGAATTAAAAATGACAACACAGGAATTCATCGATGCCATTAAGGGCATGACAGTATTAGAGTTAAACGACCTCGTTAAGGCTTGCGAGGAAGAGTTCGGCGTATCTGCAGCAGCAGGCGTTGTAGTAGCAGCAGCTGGTCCTGCAGAGGCAGCTGAGGAGAAGACAGAGTTCGACGTAGAGCTTACTGAGGTAGGCGCTGAGAAGATCAAGGTTATCAAGGTTGTTCGTGAGATCACAGGTCTTGGCCTTGGTGAGGCAAAGGCTCTTGTTGAGGCAGCTCCAAAGGTTCTTAAGGAAGCAGCTTCTAAGGCTGACGCTGATGACATCAAGAAGAAGCTTGAGGAAGTTGGCGCTAAGGTTACTCTTAAGTAATATTCGCGACATAAACGGCGTAAAAGAAAATCAAAGGCTTCGGAAAAGTTTACTTTTCCGAAGCCTTTTTTTCTTTTGCGTGTAACGCGAGACATCGATGCTTTGCATCGATGTCTCGCTGTTTATGTCGCCCTCTCCCCTCCCACGCTCCGCTTGTTCCTTTAGCTCGCCCCATCGCCCCCTGTAATCCAAATGCTGTAGTTAATTTTTTGGAATAGTGAGGCCAGGAGCGGACAAGTACTCATTCTGCTCGAGGTTGCCCAGCTCGCGGACTGTCACTAACTGAGCTGTCCTGTTCGTTCCGGGCTGGAACCGGAACTCACGACGGACAGCTCAGTAAGTGCCGTAACCACTCGGAGCAAAGCTCGCAGAACTGAGCACTTGTCCGCCTCCCGGCCTGCATCTTTCAGTTGTTGCGTCACCTACAGCCTTCGTATTCCATTGACCGACGGGGATACCCCTCAAGAAACTGCGCTCCGCTCACGGTTGCTCCCGGTAATATCGTAAGCGATAGCGTAGCGCAGTTTCTTGAGGGGTATCCCGCTCGACTGCCTTTCCCACGACTGCGTAAGATACAAAAATTAACATTATAACGCCGGGCAGCGTCAAACCTCAATTTTGCGAGCTTTGCTCCGAGTGGAAACGGCACTTGCTGTACCGAACGTCGCAAGTTTCGGTTCCAG
>JAZUFN010000106.1:0-2200 GCA_045640725.1 Lachnospiraceae bacterium | reverse complement strand
TGGATTGTCTTCCTAAGACCGCTTGGCCTCCGACTTTCTTTTCCAGATTGATAAGCCCGCCTTTCAGGTCCCGTGGCTGGGAAATGCCGTTCATATACCTTGCTCGTGTAGTCGTTTTCTCAGTAGCTGCCAGGGTCAAAGGCTTTGTCAGCTTTTCAATTCTGTTATAGGCCTCTACAGGCTCATATGCCTTTCCAAAGGAGGTGGTCCCTCCAAGTGCCATGATTTTTGAGCAGTCCAGCATGTATTCATGGTATTTTTCCATCAGTTTTTTATTCTGATAGATCACGTTGAACATAGGGAACTCTGCATAAAATTCTTCTTTTTGAAAATCTGCTACTCCACCTCCGCTTTGCATAAACATAAGGTCTATATCATAATTGGCAGTAGCATCAGCTGTCACCGGTGAATAGGTGCCAAAGCTCAAATCGTAGTCCCAGGGCACCAGAAGTGCCTTGCCGTCTTCACCTACATAAAGGCCAAAATTTTTTTGTCCTACGAACATATTGTCCAGCTGGCACAAAAAACTGTGGGCTGCAAAGTAGCGTAGGAATTCGTCAGTATCAATTATCTGCGAAAGCAATTCCAGATACTTTTCACTTTCCGTATCCAGCTTATTGCCTTCAAAATCGTACCCTTCACTGAGCTGATTCAATTTTTTCACCCAATCCTGCACTGTGGGCAGCATTTTTTCTACTTTTTTCAAAGTATCCTCATCCCTCTCCCACAGCGGTGACCAGTCCCTTTTCAAATTTTCGTAAACAAAACCGGTACCCTCAGGCTTGCAGAGGTAGTCACTGACTTCCTTGGAATCACATTCAAAATACTGTTCCAGTATCGGACTGTCCAGTGACTCTATCATACTGTAGATGCCATAATACTGTCCGTTTATATACAGCTTGGCCAGACCGAACTGAGGGGTAGGCAGCCCCATTTCATGCATCAGCATCAGGGCGCAGTATTCCTTCATCATGGACTTATCGAAGAAAAAATTGTTAAGGCTTATTTTTTCAACGCCATAAAAATTCTGATTTTCTCCATAATCTTTTTTCTTTATGTATTTTCCAAAATTAATGGTCAAAGAAAAGCGATCGCTGTTGGGATTGTCCAGGTAGGAATGCTCCAGCGTGTAGCTTCCCTTAGTCTTAAGGCCCACATAGGCCACGGAGCTGTCACCGATAGTTACCTTTTCAGCCATCACTGTAGGCTTTTTATCTGCATTTTGGAACAAATAATTCAGGTTGTTTTCATCTATTTCAATACTGATAGTCTGAATATCATCCTTGAGAAAATAGGCATTATACAGGCCATCTTTGGCTTTCCCCTGAGTGCCCTTATTGACCTGATAGCCCTCTGGCACCAGCTCTGTCAGCTGTTCTTCAGTAATCCAACTGCTACTGCTGCCATGCGATGGCTTCCCATCCTTGGCTAGCGCTGTAAAACTCCCTGAAAACAGCACATGCAAAATCATGCTCCCCACCAGTAACACAGCAATCATCCATCTTTTTTCCCGTCTCATTTGCTACCCCGTCCATATTACAAATACCAGACAATATGTAATATATATATAGTGTTTCTATTATATCAAATCCATTTCAAAAAGCATTATTTTTTTACAATTCAGTACAAAAAATACCACAGGGACATCTCTTACTGACAAAATAATGTCAAATGTAAAGGTCCCTGTGGCAACCTGATTAAAATTTAAATCTGTTAATAGCCTCGTGTAGCTCTCTAACTATCGTATTCAGTCCTGCAGCATGCTCTGCCACCTTGTTCATAGTGTAATCCAGCTGTTCTACCGAAGAATTTACTTCTTCTGTGGTAGCTGCGGAATTCTGTGATACTGCCGAGATAGTACCCATAGTATCCACTACGTTGGCACGGACTGCATTCATGCCCTGATTCAGTTCCTCGACTTCCTTGATCTGAATTTCCAAATCTTCAATATTTTTAAGGATTTCCGCAAATACAGCCTGAGTATCTGAAATGGTCTTCTGTTGCTCATTCTGGATACCCTCAGTTTCCTTAAGAGCCTTATCTACCATATCTGAACTGTTATGAACTTCGGCAAGAATGGCTTTAATCTCTTCGGTGGACTTATTGGACTCATCAGCCAGCTTTCTAATCTCATCGGCAACTACTGCAAATCCACGTCCTGCCTCTCCTGCTCTTGCCGCTTCAATGGAAGCATTAAGAG
>JAZUFN010000105.1:0-34208 GCA_045640725.1 Lachnospiraceae bacterium | reverse complement strand
CAAATGGAGAGAGTATAGTAGACGAATATTACTGTAAGCTTGATGAAGCGGAAAAGGG
Source organism: Lachnospiraceae bacterium (assembly GCA_045640725.1). Taxonomy (GTDB): domain Bacteria; phylum Bacillota; class Clostridia; order Lachnospirales; family Lachnospiraceae; genus RGIG3528. Next base: position 34,150 of record JAZUFN010000105.1, on the reverse strand, counting down.
ATTATCTTTATTTCCGGTATCGGGATCTATTAGAACAGATGGCGACACGTTTGTTGGAATTATTGGGTATGACAAAGACACACAGGAATTCAGATACGGGAAATGGGACCCTGACAGCGGAGAGATAACAGAATACTTTAGGGATACAAAGTATAGAACCTGGGATGTTTTCTGCAAAGAGGCTATGTACTATATAGATCAGGGAATTATCTATAAGAGGTCCTATACTGAAGGAGAAAGTGTATTTTTTGATACAGGACTGCAAGGGGACTACCGCTTAATATTTTTTCCGGACTGCTTTGTAGTGACAGAGTATGGTCAGGGAATGGAAAGTGTAACACTAAGGATTTATGACTGGAAATGTAATCTGCTAGGGGCAGTACCCTGTGACTTTCCTCGCGATGAGAGATTGCCTAACGTGATATGTGGCGAGACTGCCGGTAGAATATATTTAACAGATAGTGTATTTATAAGGCCACGATACTATATCGACAAAGAAGAGCTACGATCCGGAGTAATTCAGATACACGAGCTGAAGTTACCGGAATTAATACCATAGCGACACCATAGTAACGACCAATCAACGTGGGATCATTTCAGCAAGCTTGACAATTTGTAATTTGGGTGCTATCATACTATGCCCAACGGGAAAAAGAAAAGGTGGGATAGGAATATGAACAAATATGATGTTATTATTGTGGGAGCTGGTCCAGCCGGAATTTTTACGGCTCTTGAAATGATTAAAAAGGGCAGTGAAAAAAAGATCTTGATTATTGAAAAAGGCCAGCCTATCGAAAAAAGAAGCTGTCCGAAAAGTAAGACAGGACATTGTATGAATTGCAAGCCCTGTGCTATTACTACGGGATTTTCGGGCGCAGGAGCGTTTTCAGATGGAAAATTATCGCTTTCCTATGAGGTGGGTGGAGATTTCCCTACTTTGATCGGCGCGGATAAGGCGCAGGAGCTTATTGACTATACGGACTCTATTTATTTGGAATTTGGTGCAGATACCCATGTTGAGGGAGTATCCAATCCGGACAAGGTTAAGGAAATCAGACGCCGTGCCATCAAAGCAGGCCTTAAGCTGGTAGATTGTCCTATCCGTCATTTGGGTACTGAAAAGGCTCAGCAGCTCTACGGAGATATAGAAAGATTCCTTCAGGAGCATGGTGTGGATATGATTTTCGGTCATGACTGTGAGGATCTTATTATAGATGATGGCGTGTGTAAGGGTGTTATGTTGAAAGAGGCCACAGGCCATATAGAGTATGCTGCTGAGAATGTTGTAGTCGCTACAGGGCGTCGTGGTGCTGAATGGTTGGAAAAATTATGCGCCAAGTATGACATTGCCCATAAGCCGGGCACTGTAGATATAGGTGTGCGAGTAGAAGTAAGGAATGAAGTAATGGAGGAAGTAAATGATGTTCTCTACGAGTCTAAGCTGGTAGGTTACCCACTTCCTTTTAAAAACAAAGTACGTACTTTCTGTCAGAATCCCGGTGGTTTTGTCAGTCAGGAAAATTATGACAACAATTTGGCAGTGGTAAATGGACATTCATATAAGGAACTTAAGTCCAATAATACCAATCTGTCGATTCTTTGTTCACACAATTTTTCTATACCCTTTAACAAACCTATCGAATATGCGCAGAAGGTAGGAGAGCTTACCAATATGTTGGCCAATGGTCAGATACTGGTACAGCGATACGGAGATATTTTGGATGGCAAGCGTACATGGGAAAAGGAGCTGGCTTTTAGTAATGTAAGGCCCACCCTGCCTGATGCAGTAGCGGGAGATATTACAGCGGCCATGCCATATCGCGCCATGACCAATATTATTAACTTTATTCAGGCTATGGATTACGTGGTTCCGGGATTTGCATCTACCGAGACCTTGCTCTATTCACCGGAGCTTAAGTTTTATTCCAATAAGGTGAAAATGGAGCCGGATTTAACCACCAATGTTAAGGGACTTTATTGCTTAGGTGATTCCAGTGGTTGGACCAGAGGTCTTATGATGGCATCTGCCATGGGAGTACTTATGGGCAGAAGGTTTGCTGAAACTGATTAAAAGAGTAAAAAAAATATAAACAAAATTAGACGTTTTCTTCGAGAGGACGTCTTTTTTTATGCTCTTTGCACAAAAAGACGTGGTCAAAACATACAATGCGACGAAAAAACGGAGAATGTACGTCTAAACGTTGACTGCATAAAGAACTGGGAGTATGCTTTATACAGACTTTGGAAAGGAGTTTTCTATGAAAAAAACAGTAGGAATTCTGGATGAAATTGCAGAATATGGTCAGCGCATGGCAGCTGCTATCAATACTCGCAAAGGTTCTAGTCTATGCGCCACTTTCATTAGCAACCCCTTTGAGATGAAAGAAAAGATGGCTGACCATCAGCTTCAGCTACTACTGGTATCAGAACAGTATGCTTGCGAAATGGAAGATGCATCCATACCTGTGTATATTCTCGTATCTGATCCTGTTCATGGTGATACGCCCGGCCCTGGCGAAAGAGTGATATACAGATACAGTCGGTTAACTGACATCATTGAACAACTCCTTTCTGAAGCAGAGAAAAAAACAGAAGAAGAAACCGGTAGATTACTGGTATTTTTTTCTCCGGATTCGGTGGAAGAAGCCATGAAAGAAGCAAAGCGTGCGGCTGAGAACCTGGCAAAACAAGGGAAGACGCTATTTCTTCCTTTTGACAATTTTTATGGAAATACCGGCAAGATAAGCATCACGGAGCTTTTATATACAGGACTGGGAAGTCTGGGCAGACTGAGAGAGTTATTAATTAACGAAACATCGGAAACGTATGTGAGTTTTGGTGGACCTGAACATTTTTCGGACTTATGGCAGTATACGGAGGAACAGATGGACAGTCTGTTGGAGGTAATTAAGGACTCAGAGTATGAGTATATTGTGATAGGCGCGGGCTTTATGAGTGATGCTGTCTACAGGCTGTTTGCCGGATGTGATGCTGTATGCATACCCAATCATAGCAGTGCCAGATATCATGAATTTATGAGACAAATGAGAGCTTCGGCAGGAGACGAAATAGCAGGAAAGGTGAGGGAGTACTCATGAACAGTCTGATCCTTCAGATAAGAGAAAAAGTAATGCAGGAATTGTCCTATGATTCAGATATTTCAGAGGAGGAATTGTATGAAATAATAGACAGGGAAGTACTTGCGCTTTCGAAAATAAACTTTATTCCCTTAAGGGAAATGGAAGAGATTAGGAGCTCTGTTTTTAACTCTATCAGAGGTCTTGATATTCTGGAAGAAGTACTGGCTGATGACTCAGTCACAGAGATTATGATTAACGGAGCCAACAAGATTTTTTTGGAAAAAGAAGGAAAACTGAGTGCTTGGGGCAAATGCTTTGAGTCAGATGAAAAGCTAAAAGATATTATTCAGAGGATAGTGGGATCTGCCAATAGGGCGGTAAACGAAGCCTCACCCATAGTGGATGCCAGATTGTCAGATGGCTCAAGAATCAATGTGATTTTGCCGCCCATAGCTATAAATGGTCCTATTGTTACTATTAGAAAATTTGGCAGGGAGCCTATTACTATGGAAAAAATGATAGAAATGGGTTCGCTCAGCAGAGAGGCGGCAGATTTTTTACAAGTACTTGTGAGCTGCAGATACAATATTCTTATTTCCGGTGGCACAGGCAGTGGGAAAACAACTTTTCTAAATGCTTTATCTGCCTTTATACCGTCGTATGAGAGAATCATCACCATAGAGGATTCGGCAGAGCTACAAATAAGAAATGTGGAAAATCTGGTGCGATTGGAATGTAGACGTAAGTCATCTGATGAGGTGCAGGAGGTGGCTATACGTGACCTGATAAGAGCCTCGCTTCGTATGAGACCGGATCGTATCATCGTAGGAGAAGTACGTGGAGAAGAGGTAATAGATATGTTGAGTGCCATGAACACAGGTCACGATGGTAGCCTGTCCACTGCTCATGGTAATAATATTCCTGATATGCTGGAGCGTCTGGCTACCATGACTCTTATGGGGCTGAATATACCTATACAGGCAGTGAAACAACAGATTGCCGGAGCATTAGACATAATGATACATGTGGCCAGATTGTCTGACGGCAGTCGACATGTGATGGAAATCGCAGAAATTCTTGACTGTGTAGAGGGCGATATACAGGTGGTCCCACTATTCGTCTATAACGGGCATGTACTGGAACGCACAGAAAACAGGCTGAGTAAAAGAGAAAAAATTCGTGCTCATGGGTGTGAGGTCGGAGAAGCATATTTTATATGAAATTAAAGAAGAAAAGGGTGCAAAATTACCTGGTGGGTGCTTTGCTGGGAAGCGCTGTGGCATTGGTCCTGGCCTGGACGTTTTATGATTTGGATAAAATATCCTGTTGGCTGCTGGTGGTGATTGGGCCCATATCCATACTATATAACAAAAGAGCTGAAGAAAAAAGAAAAGAGCATGCGCTGCAAGAATTCAGGGATGGCCTGTCATATGTGAAAAATGCCCTGGATGCCGGGGACTCGGCCGAAAACGCCTTTGGTGCAGCTGTGCTGCCATTAAAAAAGCTGTATGGTGGTGACTCATATATCACGCAGGCATTTATGGAAATATGCAGAAAAGTACAGAATGGAAGGGCTCTGGAGCGGGCTTTTCAGGATTTTGCGGAAAAAAGCAAAATACAGGATATAAAGGACTTTGGAGATGTTTTTCCTGTATTAAAGAGAAGTGGCGGAGACATGAATGTATTTATAAGCCGTGAAATTAAAAATATCACTGACAAGCAAAATCTAAAGAGAGAAATAAATATTGTGATTGCAGAAAAAAGAAATGAATACCATATCATGTGTCTTATTCCCGTGGTCATGATTCTCTATCTTAAGGTTTTTTCCGCGGAAATGATGGCATCTTTATATCATCAGGGTCAAGGCATCGCATTTATGACTGTCATGATATTTTTGTATGCAGCCTGTATTCTGGGAGGACAATGGATTTTAAAGAAGCAGTTAAAACAAAAATAAACAGGATTCTTTTACCGGAGAGTAAGGTGCAGGATGCACAAAATTTATATTTGGGACAAGGCCTGGGAGAGGTGAGAAAAAATCTGGAAAAGAGCCTGGTCAGGCGACTGATATACACAGGAATTATAGGAATTCTGGTGTTTTTGGCCATGGTGATAAAGGATAAAAGTATCAAAAGCGAGACGCTTGAATTAATGAGAAATCCCATGAATATGGGAAGCAGTAGTGTGGGACTTACTCTGAGCCTGGGAGACCGGACGATGGATTATGAGCTCCTGGTCGGAAGCAGGGTGCCGGGTGATGAAGAAATTAATCTGATACAGAGTAAGGTGGAAAAGGCGTTGGATACTATTATCCTGGGAGCTAATCCTGATTTAAATCATGTTTCACGTCGGTTGGAGTTTCCTACAGAGCTGGTTTTTTCGGCTGATAAACTTCTTCTGTCCTGGTCTAGCGATCGTATGGATCTGGTGGATACAAAAGGGAATATTAACAATCGTACATTGGAAAAAGATACCGGGGTTACTATCAGAGCTAAGGTCAGGTATGGGGAGGAGTTTCGTATATATGAGAGATTGATTACCATTATCCCTCCGATTTTATCTGACGAAGAAAGGCTGATTGAAGAAGCTTTGAGAGAGATAGTAAAGACGGAAGAAGAGCGGGATTTGGAGAATTTTGTCCTCCCGGAAGAGATCAATGGCGTAAAGGTGGCTTTATCGAGAAAGAAGGTGAATTATCCCCTGGTGGGGATGGTCTTTGTAGTGCTAATACCTGTAATAGGTTATTTTGCCTTTTTCGAACAGATAGCAGAAAAGAGAAAACAAAAGGTCAGGCAAGGTCTTATTGAATATAAAGATTTTGTTCGAAAGTTGACGCTGCTTCTGGCAGCCGGAATGTCTGTGAGACTGGCATGGAAAAAGCTGTGTAGCGATCAATACGGCGCTGAAAAGGACTCTCTTTTGGCAGAAGCACTACTTGTATCTTTGAGAGAGCTGGATAGCGGTATTCGTGAACAGGTGTGTTACAGAAGGTTTGGTCAGCGAATGGGAAGTCGCCCTTATGAGAGATTGGCGGAGATTTTGTCTCAACAAACGCAAAAGGGAGTGAATCATGTGAGCAGAGTATTGGAGGCCGAGCTAAGGGATGTGGAGGAGGCCGAGAAGGAGGAAGTGAAAGTGCGTGCTGAAAAGGCCGGGACAGCCCTTCTTGTACCTATAATGGGACTTCTTTCCATAGTGTTTTTGGTAATAATGGTACCGGCTTTTTCGGGAATATCGTTGTAGTCATTAGGCGCGAATTACATTTTATGTGGGCAGAAAGGATAGGGTATGAAAAAGAGAATAAGAGGAGTGGGAGTAATAGAGATAGTTTTGATTTTGGTTGTGATTATAGCTTTAGTACTGATTTTCAGAGAACAGCTAACCAATCTCGTGACTGAGGCTTTTAGAAGCATTAACAATAATGCAAGCAATATAATAAACTAATGAAAAGCAGCGGAGTAGTAACTGTATTTTTATCGCTAATTCTCCTCCTCTTTCTGAATTTTCTCATGACTACCATTGAAGCTGCCAGAATTACTGCAGGTCGCTCTTACCTGGAGATGCTGGGCGTGAATGCTGGTAACTACCTGGAGAGCAGATATTACTTTCCTCTGTTTCAGGAGTATGGGCTTCTGGCTATGGATGCCGGGCAGGGAAGTACGGTGATTAATCAGAAAAAATTGGAGGCAGATATGAATGTCTGCCTGAAATATTCAGAAGAGCAGTCCATAGGAGGTCTCATAAAGCTTTCAGAGTCCGGTCTTACCTCTTTACAGCTTAAAACCTTGGTGTCAGATAATTATCAGGGCTTTAAAGAGCAGATAAAGGCAGAAGCGGTATATGAGGGAGCAGAGCTGTTGAATGAATTTATTACGGGCAATAGTCTGGAGTCTGTCAGCAGGAGTACTGCCCTGCAGGTACAGCAGCAAAAGGCAGGAGAAGCTACCAATGCAGTAAGCATAGAGATACTGAAACTGATGGAATTGGTAGACGGGATTTGCACAGCTTATACTGGTCTAAAGACAGACAAAAATGGCAATTATCTGGTGGCCGACAATTTCGTCAAAAAGTTTTGTCCCCATGAGTTAAATGAAATGGAAGATACTTATGGCAGCTCAGTTATATATGAGCGGGTGAAGGAAAGGATAGTTCATGTTCAGTCCGGAATAGAAAGCTTACTGCAGATAATAAAGGATTATGAGCATCTTAAAAATTATGTTGATAAAGAGAGCACAAGAACAGCTCTGGAGAAAATGTATCTGGCCTTCTATCAAGGATGGAATGCTTGTATTACAGCCGGTGTGGCAGCAGCGCAGCAGGCGGAAATACTGGAAAAAGTCCAGACAATAGCCAGAGTGGATGTACTGGAATACGAGCAAAAACTAATCGAGGCTTCAGGTATGGATAATGAAGTCTTGGCCGGATTATTTAAAGAGCTGGATAGTATTAAAGACTATGTGGGCCTCAATGAAAAAGGATATAATGCAAAAAAAATAAAAGAAAATCTTATATACAATATTAATGTGCTTCAAAGTGCCTATTTACCTGAAATAAGTGAGCTTCGGGAAGCAGAGGGTGAGATAGCAACGGAAGAAATGGGCGTTGCACTGACCAATTTTTCAAGCATTATTTCCTGTATGACTTATCAGTATCTGAAATTTGATTATGGTAATCTTAAGGCTTCAGACAAACCGGAAGAGAAGCTGAAAGGGGCCATCAGCAAGCTTTTTTCCGAAGGAATCTTTACTCTGCTGGGAGTGGAAAATGTGTCAGAAAAAACAATAGATGGGACGGCACTTCCCTCCAAGGGTATGTCCACTACCCAGACTAATGACATAATGAAGCTATTTAGAGCAATCTGTGATGATCTGGCAGATTTAGATATTGGTTCTATGCTGAAAGCCGGCGCCAGAGAGATGTCTATGGATTTCCTTACGGAAGTATACCTGAATAATCATTTTACCTGCTATGGTGATAAGCAGGCCGGTCGCGGTAGGGTGGATTATGAGAGAGAATATATTCTTCATGGCAAAAAAACCGATGAAGCCAATCTGATGGCGACGGCCCTGCAACTGGTGGCGTTGAGAGCAGTCTTCTGCTTTACCGCACTTATGGCAGACGCAGGCAGGAATCAGGAGGCTGCAGCATTGGCACAAACGATGGCTGTGTTTGGTATACCTGCGCTGGTATATGCTGCCAAGTACCTGATTTTGACCGTATGGGCCATCGAAGAGGCAGTAGTGGAGGTGGCGGCTCTATTTTCCGGAAAAAAGCTGCCGGTATTTAACTTGAAAGGACATCTGAAAATACAGGAATTACTGATTCTGAGCCCGGAGCTGGTAAGAGCCAAGGTCAATAGTATAGGCAACACGTCGGCAGGAGTGGGGTATGATGCTTATATACTTATCTTATCTTTTTTGCAAACGGATGGGGTCAAGTATGGCCGGGCGCTGGATTTGATCCAGGAAAATATTAGGTATCGATATAATAAAGCTTTTCGTGTCGGCAATTGTTTGGTAAGCGCAAGCTTTAATATAAATGGACGGCTTGAGAAAAGATTTACTCAGGGATTCTTTAAGGATGAGGCTTATGAATATATGCTGAAAGGCGGTTTTTCCTATTGATGCTCTCTGCTGTCTGTTCTGATTTTTAAAGATCCTTTTAATAAAATACCCATTCTCCCGGACGAAATAGAAGCGATTGCAAAAAGGCAAAAAGTAATGAAATGTTTTTTTACAGATATCAGAACAGACAGCAGAGGGCATCAGAAAGGTTCGGTAAGCGTAGAAGCCGGGCTGGTGTTTCCCTTGTTCTTTTTCTGCATAATGCTTTTTTTGAGGCTGTTTCTCCTGATTATGACAGAATGTTTTGTGGCAGAGACTGTATGTGGACTGGGGAAAAATATGGCAGCGGTTTCCTACGGAGAGCGGGCTCTGCTAAAGGAAAAGGTTACTGCTCCGTCCCTACTGTGTTATCCTGAGCTTTTTGCCCAAATCGGGAAAAACAAGCAGATAGAAAACTTAAGGATTATTTGCCTGGATGACCGGGATAAAAATGTGGAGATCAGTATATTTTATGATTTTCCCATACAGGCGCCCGGCTTTCCCGGCTTCAGGATAGCAGTAAAGCAAACCTTTCTTATACATCCCTACATAGGCGTTTACGATAAGGATAAGCTGGTCAAGCAGGATGAGGAAGACAAAGAAGCAGATGAAAGCACTGTTTATATTACGGAGAACGGTAAAGTTTACCATCTAAGCAGGACTTGCAGCTATCTCTTCATGCCTGCAGAGGAAGTGGACTATAGTAGTATTGGCGGCAAGAGAAATCTGTCCGGGGCAAGGTATTATCCTTGCGAAAAATGCAAAAACGCCCGTATGACGGGAAAGGTATATATTACAGCTTACGGTAACAGATATCATCTGCAGGCGAAATGTTCCGCTCTTTTTCGGGATGTGAAAGAGGTGGATAAATCTCAGGTGGGTGACAGAAGGCCCTGCAGTAAATGCGGAGAAAGGTAAAATGACAATACAGGAAACAGTCGCAGTGACGGTAACAAGTCTGGCACTTACATGGATGACAATAGAAGACATAAGACATAAGAAAATTTCGCTGGCAGTCCTTGCTGTGTTGGGAACAGTTCTGTTAGCTATATCTGTTTGGCAAAAAAACGGTCTGCTTTATATTCTTTTGGGACTGCTGCCAGGGGTTTTGGCGATGTTTTTTTCATGGCTTACCAAGGGGGGATTTGGCTTGGGGGATGCACTGCTTCTTATTGCAACAGGGAGTTTTTTGGGACTATGGGATGGCCTGGCAGTTTTGATGATGGGGCTGATCTTGTCTTCTCTTACAGGGATTGTGCTGCTGGCGATGAAAAAAGCTAAATTAAAAACCGAGTTGCCATTTATTCCCTTCTATTTCGGGGGACTACTTATATGGGGGATAAACAGATGGATTTTATAAAAACCAAGGTCTCGGGAGTAATGACGGTGGAAGCGGGATTGGTAATGAGCATTATTCTGCTGATAATCCTCTATCAGACAGACTTTTCTCTACAGCTGTATGTGAAAGTGCAGGATTATGGTCGGGACTGCGTAAAGAGTCTTAAGGAGTCTGCTGACAGTATTAACAGCATGAGACTTACCAGATTTGCCCTTAAGTGGGTGGGAAAGGAATAATATGAGTGAGCCTGTTTATGAGATAAAAAGGGAGTGGATGGAGACCTATCTGGATGTTATTTGGGATCCTTATCCTGAGCTCTTTTTTGAAGGACAAATGATAGAAAAAAATGAGCCTGATGGTATAATACCCTTTTTTGAATATGAAGAAGGGACGGTACATCATATAAAGTACAGGGTCACCGGTCAAAAGCCTTTAAGCTCAGTGTTTAGGGCTCTTCCCATGAAAGAGTGGCATATTAGGAAAATACTGGGAGGTCTGATTAAAATCCTGGAAAATGGAGAGGAATACCTTTTGTCGGGTGACAGTTTTTTGCTGAATGGTGATGTGGTGTTTGTGGATGTGCAGACCTACGAGCCTCAGCTGATATACCTGCCGGGTTACAATAAGGAACTGGGCAGCCAGATGGGGCAGCTTATGGAATTTATGTTGAATCGTTTGGATTATGATGATAAAGCGGCAGTGAATCTTCTGTACGATTGTTTTGCGGGAAATCAAACGGAAAACGGAGGCATCCGGGATATTAAGCGTCGTTTGGAAAATGTGATTCCGGAGGTGAGCGCGGAAAAGAAAGTGGAGGTTGCCGGAGAAAATGTGATGGATAAAGACTCTGAGAGGGGCTATAGGACAACGCTTCGTGACATTTTCAACAGAGTCAAGGGCTTGTTTGTAAAGAAGGAAATCAGCTATCAGGATGAAGATGAGGAGAAGGAAGTACCCTGCGGTGAGACGGTTTTCTTAAATAAAAAAGCTTACGTATATGAGAGAAGAGAGGAGGAAAAGACTGTGTTTTTGCCTGAAAAAATCATGGGTTCCACTCCCTGGCTGGTGGATATAAAAACTTCGGAAATAATAAAGATCCAAAAAACTCCTTTTTCTATGGGCAGTCTGCCTGACTACAACGACTATCTGATGAATGATCCCAGAATATCCAGACTGCACGCGGCCATTACAGAAAATGAAGGACGTTTTTCCATTATGGATTTAAACAGTACCAATGGCACTTATGTAAACGACAAGGAAGTAATGCCGGGACAGGATGAGCAATTGTTTAATAATGACAAAATCCGGCTGGCCGACAGGGAATTCATATACAAGTCAGGTGATACTTGCTAAAGAGGATATTTAGGAGTAAAATTGAGGACAAATCCTTAGATGGGGCTGACGAAGGAGGTTCGAATATGGAGACAGTTCTCGATAGATTTTTAAGATATGTGAAGGTAGATACCCAGTCACAGGAAGAGGTAGATGCAGTACCTTCCACAGACAAGCAGTTTGACCTGGCCAGAATGCTGGTGTATGAACTGAATGAGATAGGTGCTAAAAAGGTGCGCCTGTCAGACAATTGTTATGTTTATGCGGAAATCCCCGGTAATGTGGAGGGGGCTCCAAAGCTGGGATTTATTTCCCACATGGACACCAGTGATGCAGTGTCAGGAAAAAATGTTAAGCCACAAATCATCAAGAATTATGCTGGTGGAGAAGTAGTTCTGAACAAGGAACTGGGTATCAGAATGGATGCAGCAGAGTACCCGGACCTTCTTACCCGTATAGGTCAAGACCTTATTGTTACAGACGGTACGACTTTGCTGGGCGCAGATGATAAGGCAGGCGTAGCAGAGATTATGACCATGGCCGAGTACTTTATTACACATCCGGAGGTGCCGCACGGAGATATCCGCATAGGATTTACACCTGATGAAGAAGTAGGCAGAGGTGTGGACTTCTTTGACGTGGAGGGCTTTGATGCTGATATTGCCTACACCGTTGATGGCGGCCCTGTAGGAGAGATTGAATATGAGAATTTTAACGCTGCAGCTATGAAGGTGACCGTGATCGGTAAGAGCGTTCATCCAGGTTCCGCCAAAAATGTTATGAAAAATGCAGCAACATTGGCTATGAAATTCAATGCCCTATTGCCGGAAGAGCAGACTCCGGAGCACACTGAAGGGTATGAAGGCTTTTTCCATCTGACGGAAATGTCAGGAGACTGTGAGAAGGCTGTACTTAAGTACATTCTCAGAGATCATGACGAAAATAAGCTGGAGGAGAAGAAGCAGGTGGCTCGTGCAGCAGCTGACTATCTGAATACAGTATTCGGAGCAGGTACTTTTACCGTAGACATTACAGATTCTTACAGCAATATGAAAAAGATGATTGAGCCACATATGGAGCTTATTGATAATGCTATGCAGGCTATGAAGAAGTTGGGTATTGAAGGCAGGGTTTGCGCTATTCGTGGCGGTACCGACGGAGCTCGTCTTTCTTTCATGGGATTACCTTGCCCGAATCTGTGTACAGGCGGTGCCAATTATCATGGCAGATTTGAGTATATTACTACTCAGTCTATGGAGAAGTGCACCAACATTCTCATTGAGATAGCAAAGCTGACAGCAGAAAAACAGAATTAATGCGTTTAGTCACGGGTGCGACATCGAGGTTAATCTCTTTGGTCCACCCGTGATATTTATATGCTCAATTTTTTATGAACAGTTGACATAAAAAATGCGAAATGATAGTATATTTTTAAACATGTTCACTTCCTTAGTGAACGCATAACAGAAAGGAAAACAATATGCCAAAAATTATTAAAAATCTTGAACAGTCACTTTTGGACACTGCTAAAAGAATCATTGAGCAGGAAGGTTATTCAGCCTTGTCTATGAGAAGACTGGCGGATGAGTGTCATGTTGCCCTTGGTACTATCTATAATTACATCGAGGGTAAAGACAAAATCGTTGCAATGCTCATGGCTACGGACTGGAAAATCACCATAGAGCAGATGACAAAAGCTCAGGAAAGCAAGGATTTTGTTAAAGGCTACGGCTTAATCTATGATGCTATTCTTGAATTCTGCAATAAGAATATGCGCACATGGACCGACTATGCAAAGCAGGGCGGCACATATATGGCAAATTCTGAAATGCATCGCAGACTTCAGGATCAGGTGGCTGGCCACGTGAAGGCTCTATTAAAGAACACCGGTAATGACGATTTATGCAAGTGCACCCTTCTGCTGGCAGAGACCGTTGTGGCTGCAGCTGTGCAGACAAATATTCCAAAGACCCAGCTCACAGCTCTTGCCAAGAAGCTGACAAAGTAAAAAACAGCAAGCAAAAGTAAATAAGTAAAACTAAATAAGTAACAAAAGTTTGGGGGAGACAATATGAGTAGTTACAAAGATTTAAGGGTTGTAGATAATTTTTATCAGACATCTCTGTTTTTTCCGATGCCTACAGTAATCATTTCAACTATTTCAGACAGCGGAGAGACCAATTGCGGGGCATATTCACTGGTTCAGCCTTATTATATCGCAGGCCGTGATTATTATGCCATGTTGCTTCAGTGCCGCAATTCATCCAACACAGCACAGAACATTCTTAAAAGAAAGAAATGTGCGCTTAATTTCATCTATGATGACAGAAAGCTTTTTAAAGAAGCTGTTCGTCTGGGATTCCCGGGGGATACCACAGAAGAAAAGATGGCGAAGTGCTGTTACAAAATGGAAGAGGGACTGCGAGCTGCAGAAAACCCTGAGGAAAAATATCCCAGGGTACTTACTGACTGTTTCCAGGTAATTGAGTGTACCTGGGATGATTCTTTGGATGGTGCCTCCGGCGACCAGCCGGGCTTTTTGGAAGGTTATGAAGGCCCATATCATGATTTTAACGGTATTACTTCAAAATTTGGTGCCCACTTTATTCTGAAAGTGGACAAGATTCTAATGAAGGAAAAATACTATAACTCTATTGTTAATGGTGTAAAGGCCAATGGATTCCCTGCAGTGCCGGTGGATTACGGCTACAGAGATTCCAAAAATTTCTGGTACAGCAAGTTTAAGAAGCCGATTCCTGAGCTCCTGCCGGTGAGAGAGACCAGTCTCTCTTCGGTAAGATACGCTGCGGATCGTATTGATCCCAATGTACATTTTACTGATGAAGCCTGCATGAAGCTGATTAAAGTCCCCAGAATTTTTCTTCCTGCAGCACTTAAGGGCTGCGTAGAATGGGCGAAGGAACACAATGTAACCGAAATAACAGCTGAGCACATGGATATTATTAACGATAAAAGAGCCAAAGAAAAAAACAGATAGTAGGGTGAGATATGAAGGTATTATTAGCAGGAGCTTATGGAAAGCTCGGAAGTGAAATATTAAAAGAGTTAATTAAGCAGGGACATCAGGTAGTTGCGGCAGATATGGCACAGCGAGATGTGGATGGCCTTAATAACAGTAGTGTTGATTTTAAGAAAATAGATGCCACAAAGCCGGAGACTATGAAGGGAATATGTGATGGCTGCGATGTGGTTATTACTACCATGGGACTTACCGGTGCCAGTGCTACCATTACCAATTATGATATCGATTTCAGAGGCAATCTGAATCTTTTGAATGAGGCCCTGGCGGCTCAGGTTCAGTATTTTTCTTATGTATCGGTAATCAGAGCTGATGAGGCTACGGAAAAGGTGCCTATGGTACATGCTAAGGCACTTTTTGAAACAGAGCTCAAAAAGTCGGGTATCAAGTATTGTATTACCAGACCTACAGGCTATTTTTACGATATAGTAAAGGTTTTCAGACCTATGATAGAAAAGGGAGAGGTAACTCTTCTGGGTAAAAAACCTGTCAGTGCCAATGTTATTGATACCCCGGACTTTGCGGAGTTTATAGTAAATCACATGACGGATGATAAGGCTGTTTATTCTATCGGTGGCACTGAGACCTATACTTATGAGGAAATTGCCAGGATGTGCTTCACTGCAGCAGGTAAGCCGGCAGTAATAAAACGTGCACCTGCCTGGCTTTTTGATGTATTGGCGTCGCTGCCCAAAAATAAGAAGAACGGAAAAAGTGCAATTATTCATTTTTCAAAGTGGACCCTTACCCGCGACATGGTAGGTGATACCAAGTACGGTAAAGGCAGCTTTTCGCAGTACATAAAGGAAAGCTTCAAGTAGACTTTGGGAGGGGATAATGAGTATATTAATGGCAATTGCGGATTTTATACCTGTTATATTTTTTACAGCCGGGTCTATCCTTCTGCAAAGAGATTTTTATAACAAGATGGTAAAGGGTATGTTTAGCCTTTTTTCTGCAGGAACAATGTTTGTGGTGTTTGCGGGTACGTACAAGGCTGTTTGGAAACTGCTTTACAATGCCGGGATCTGTGATTTTGCTGTGCTTAACAGGTGCTTTTTCCCTATGCAGGCCACGGGATTTTTTCTGGCGGCTATGGGGGTGGCAGCGGTACAGGTGCATAAATGCCACTTGAAAAAAGAGGCTAAAATTGCAGAGGCAGAAAAAAGAGTGAAAGTCAATTCATTCGCCCCTGCTCCGCTGGCGGCCGTAACTTTATTGACAGCTAAGGCGGCTCCTGCCGAGTACTCAGGTACGTTTATTTTGGTAGCGGTAATGGTTATAGGTGTTTTTGTTTTGGACGCTGCACTTTTTCAGGTATGTATCCAGAGAAAGCAGCCCGGTGCCGCTGCTATGATTGTATTTTCTTTTATCTTTGTACTGGGAATGGGATATCTTTCATCCAAAGACTTTGAAAAAGATGCCATGAACTGGATAGCAGAAGGAGTAAATACTCTGGGCCAGGGGCTTTACTTCTTTGTGGCTCTGACGCTTCACAGAAAAGGTTTAGGGGCAAAGGATGCATTGGGATATTCCATATCAACAGTTGACTAATTCGGAGGACAAATGAATATTCTTGTAGTAAATGATGACAGCATAAAAGCAGCGGGAATTGTTCACCTGGCTGAGGCAGCAAAATCATTTGGAAATGTTACGGTAGTGGCACCCGCAGAGCAGTGTAGTGCCATGAGCCAGCGTATTACCATTCGTGGTTCCATGAAGCTGAAAAAACATGATGATTTTCCTGTGGAAGGAGTAGAGGCTTATTCACTTACGGGGACACCCGCAGACTGCGTGAAAGTAGCTGTGGAATGTGTCCTGGAAGAAAAGCCTGATATAGTTTTTTCGGGCATTAACAAAGGTTATAATTGTGGGGTGGAGACTTGCTACTCAGGGACTGTGGGCGCTGCTATGGAGGCCCTGTTAAAAGGGGTGCCTGCCATTGCTTTTTCCGTAGACTACAACGAAGAATATGGCACGGTGGATGCATATATCCACGATATAATCAAAGAAATTCTGAGAAGCAGTGAGGAAAGAGGGGAAATCTGGAATGTTAATTTCCCCGGGATTCCTGCTACGGAGTGTATGGGGATACTAAGAGACAGAAAGCTGTCTAAAGTGCCCAATTGGCCGGACACCTTCAAGGCTGAAGAAGCTGCAGAAGATGACCCCAGATTTTCTGATACTGCCTTCGGAGCGCCTGCACTGGATGAAGCAGTTAAAAAATCTCAGAAAATCTCCAAAGATGGAAAGGTCTGGGCTATTTCCCCATTGAGACCTGTAGTGCCGGGGGTGGTACCCGGAACAGACCTGGATGCTTTGGAAAGAAAATGCATTTCCATTGGAAAAATCAGAAATCAGGTACTTGCATGATGAAAAGGCGGAAACTCCTTGTAAAATATGGGTTTCCGCCTCTTTTTTTATTGAAAAAAAGTGAAAAAAAATATATACTAAACAGTGGATTGTCAGATGTTTTACAATTTTCAAAAAAGGAAATATAAAATGGTTAGTATACAAGGCTTTTTAAAGAACAATAATGCCAAAAAAATGACTTTGGCGGCATATTTTTTGTCTGCTTGGTACAGACTTACTATCTTGACGGTAAAGCCCAAATACCTGCAAAAGTATTGGGGGGAGCACGGAAAAGAAAGTCCGGAAACAGATACTGTAGCAAATTACAGGTACTCATACCGAGTGGCAAGAGTGGTAAACAGAATCTGTAATAAAACAAAGTGGGAAAGTAAATGCCTGGTGCGGGCCTTGACGGCTCAGGCCCTGTTGAAGCGCAGAGGCATTCATTCTACCATGTACCTGGGGTGTGGCATTCAGGATGGGAAAATGGTGGCACACGCATGGCTACGCGTAGGAGAGATATACGTGACCGGCGGTAATGGTAGCGAATATAGCATTGTAGATAAATTTTACACATAACGATTACATCAAACAGCGCAGAGCGCGGGGGGAAAGCATGAACATATTACTTATTGGCGGATCATCCAGCTTTATGAACAATCTCATTACCAAGTTCAAAAAGGAGGGGCATAAGGTTTACTTGTTGTCAGGAAATCGTTCGGGTAAAGAATACTACCATAAGGTATTTGAAAGATATGATTTCCCTTATGACAGCCAGAATATTGATGATATCTACGAGAGCGTTCATCCTGATGTAGTTATTTATACAGGTATTTATGATACAAATTATCGCTGGCGTAAGCAGGAAAGAGACAGCGTAAAATTCTTAAATGGCCTTAACAGCCTTCTTATGGCTTTCAGGACTATGGGAAGAGGTAAGTTTATTTATCTGTCTTCGGAAATAGTATATTCCTCCAATTACGAAGAGGATATCGAGGAAGGCACTGCATATTCTACAGATGGGGCGAAAAGCCTTACAGCTGCACAGGCAGAGGAGCTGGTGCGCAGCTATAATACCCTGTCGGGATTGGATACTGTCATACTCAGAATGGGCAGTCTTTTTTCCATACCTGAAAGTACAGACGATTGTACTGATATTTGTTCCAAAATCACTTATCAGGCAGTTCAGAGGCATCGTGTTACTGTAAATAACCGTAAGCTGGCGCCTCTTTTTGAGACTGATGCCATAGCCAGAGTCTTTGCACTTGCAGTGGCCAATAATCACCATTGTCATGAGTATAATATTTCCGGAAATGTGCTCTTAAGCGAGGAGGAAATCGCCAAGCTGGTGGTGGAAGTGACCGGGGAAAAGGCCGAAATCGTCCCTCTGGAAGGTCATGCTGTCAGATGTAAGCTGAATGGCTCTCATTTTGATGAGGAGTTTAATTACAATTATTACTGCGACCTGGTACAGGTATTAAGACGCGGCATCGAAAAGGTAAAGACCAATAAATTCGAATACAGAGAGGTGGAAGATAAAGATAAAACCAAAGAAAAGAATAAGAGTAGCATGGGTGTTGTATTAACAGCCATGGTACCTTTCCTGGAAAATGTTCTTGGATTTGCCATTACAATGCTTTTGGCATATTTCACAAGAAATGTGGACTTTTTCCGACATATTGATATTTTCCTGATTTATGTACTGGTTTTTGCCATGGTATATGGTCAGAATCAGGCCATTCTTTCCGGCGTATTGTCATTGGTAGGCTATTATTTCATTCAGTCCATTAACAGAAGTGGTTCAGCTGTCGTAATGGATGCGTCTACCTATATCTGGGTAGCTGAAGTCTTTATCCTGGGTCTTTCTGCGGGATATATGCATGACAGAATCGATAAAATCAGAAGAGAACATGAGGCAGAAAGCATGTTTTATAACGTGCAGCTGTCTGATATGAAGGATATTAACACTTCCAATGTACGTGTTAAGGATGCTCTGGAGACTCAGATTGTCAATCAGTCTGATTCTGTAGGCAAGATTTATTCCATTACCTCTGCTTTGGACCATTACTCACCTGAAGAAGTGCTTTTCTATGCAGCTGATATGATAAGCAAGCTCACGAAGAGCCGTGATATAGCTATATATACTGTATCCAATAAGGATTATGCCCGTCTTTTCTCTTTTACCTCTAAAAAGGCTCAGATATTGGGCAATTCCATTAAATATTCAGAGATGGGAGAGATGACAGAGACTCTGAAAGACAGAAAAGTCTTTATTAATCGTAAACTTGATGACAGATATCCTCTTATGGCCAGTGCGGTGTATAACGACAATGGAGACATGCAGCTTATTATTATGCTTTGGAGCATTCCTTGGGAAAATATGACTCTTGGCCAGGCCAATCAGCTGGTAGTCATCGGCGCATTGATTCAGAATGCTGTAATCAGAGCTACCAGATATCTGGAGGCATTGGAAGAAAAGAGATACATTAAGGATACCAGAGCATTGGAGCCTGAGGCATTTACTGCATTAAAGAATGCTTATATGACAGCAGGCGCAAAGGGACTTACAGAGTGTCTGCTGCTTAGATGTAATAGTGTTAACGAAGACCAAATAACATACGTGGAAAGAGTATCCAAATTGCTTAGAAATACAGACTATATCGGCATTTTGAACGATGAGATCTATATGCTCCTTCCCAATACAGAGTCTTCCGATCTTTCCCTCGTTGTTAATAGACTTCAGTCAGCAGGTGTTGGTTGCGAAGCAGTGGAGGAGTAAATGGAGTATTTAATATACGCAATAATCATAAATTCATTGCTTGCCCTGGGCTTTCTGGTTTTTAATATTTTTACAGGCCGAAAGAATGTTTTGGTAAAGACCCTTATCATGTTCCTGTGTCCGGTAGTAGGTCCTTTATTTTTCCTGATGTCTCATATTTTTCAGTACATCATTTTCTCAAGACCTGTGGATCTGGCCGACGTTATTTTCTCGAAAGAGAGAGTAAAGACCTTTGTCAGAGCTGATGAAAGCAATGAGACCAATATGGTACCTCTGGAAGAGGCTATTGAGATTACAGGTGAGAAAGAGCTGCGCGGGCTCATGATGAACGTAGTAAAGGGCGATGTGCAAAAGCTGCTTTCCGTTATCTCTTTGGCACTTAATTCTGCAGATTCTGAGACTTCTCACTATGCGGCATCTGTTCTTCAGGAAGAGCTTTCCAAATTCCGTGATAATGTTCGCAAGTCTGCAGACCATATTAAGGAAAACGGTGTTGAGGAAATAGCTCAGGTCGAGATGTTTATAGACTATATGAACCAGATTCTGGCTCAGAAGGTATTTAACAGTCTGGAGCAGAAAAACTATGTAGATACCATGGATGATATCTGTGAGATTTACTACGAAGAAGATGCAGCAGAAATGTCTGCGTCGGTTATGGAAGCTGTTGCCTTACGCCTTATTGAAGTGGCAGAATATGATGAGGCTTTGAAGTGGGCAGAAAGAATGAAATTTTTCTATCCCGATGAGCTGGCTACATACACCGTTCAGCTGAAGCTTTTCTTTAATAACGGACAGAAGGAACGATTTTTCGAGGTTGTCCGTAGATTAAAGGCTTCACCTATCGTAATCGACAATGAGACCTTGGAGCTGCTTAGAGTGTTCAATAACTAATATTGGGGGATTGCTATGTCATCAAGAAAATATTTTTTGAGCATAACAGCAATGATGCTTGTATTGTTCTTTATGTTTATGTTTTCAGAGATCGTAAAGAGCAGTGACCGTAATTATAATGACAACAGTTACGCAAAGGTGACGCCTATTATTCATAAAGAAAATGAAAAGGATGCCAATGCCCTGAGAGTTCAGTTTTATGGTAATAATACTATTCTGCGTAGCAGTGTTGCGGAGTGGTGCAGATATACAAAGAAGAACTTTGTTGAGGATAATGCCGCTGTTATTGTAGTTGATTCCAAAAGTCTTAATCAGGATAGCATTTTGGAGCTGGAGAAGAAGGCTGACAAGGGTGTGGTCCTGATTTTTGCAGGATTTCCTGACACAGCTTTATTGGAAAAAAATGATACACTGAGAAGACTTATGGGGGTCAAGGAAGTAAAGAAATCAATAGATATAGACGGCATACGTCTGTTTTCCGGCTTTCTTTTGGGCGGAGAAAAACAGTATATGGTAAAGGACGAAAATGGCAAGGAAAATGACTTCTATGATTTTTCCAAATCTGTACCTTTTGTGGTGACAGGTAAGGGTTCAAAGCCATATGCAGTAGCCGTTTATAGCAAGGTTTCAGGGAATAATAAAGAGAATAATGTTCCCGCGCTTATTTGGAGAGAAGTCACAGACAATTCAGTTGCTTTTGTTATCTATGATGATTTTATCGATAATAAGCTCATTCATGGTGTGTTGGAGTCCTGTGTTTATGAGTCCTCTGATTTTACTGTTTGCCCAGTAGTAAATGCATCCGTATATTCAGTGGCGGATTTTGCTCTCCTGGCTGAAGAAAATACCGAGAAAATACAGGAGATATACAGCCGTACTACTCAGTCTCTGGTGAAGGAGATTATCTGGCCCAGGATTATGAGCTATGCAAAACGTGAAAACATTAAATTTTCTTGCTATTTTAATACCAGACTGGATAGGGAGACTACCACTATTCTTCAGACCAATTTCACATTTTTCCTTCGTGAAATGAGAGAAATCGGCGCGGAAGTGGGGATTTCCGGAAACAGTATAAATTCCTCTCTTAATGAAAAGCTGACTTATGACTTGACTTTTTATAAGGGCACAGGCAGCGACTACGAGTTTACTTCTCTTTATCTGGAAAGCCTTAGAGCCGGGGATATCGCGGCTATGACCAATTTAAACAAAATGTACTCGCTTAACCTTATGAACAAGGGAAATTGTGATTACATTGATGCCACTGACAAGCTACTTATCACCGCAGCCACCCAGGATATGAGCACTTACAGCTACAAGGCTGATTTTGCTTACAGAAGCTTGAATACTGCTCTTGGGTATAGTAATGTCATGATGGATATTAAGAGGGTTATGAGACCTGAAAGTGAGGCTGATCAGTGGCAGAATTATTCTGAGTTTTTGTCCGGCAACCTGTCAGAATTCTGGACCAAGCTTTCTGTTTTTGACAATGTTACAGCTTCAGAAGCAGCAGTTCGTACCGCAGCATATTTGAAGAATTCAGCCGTTTGTACAAAGAAGGGCAGGACTATTATCTTGCCGGGATCAGAGCCGGGCTATTTTCTCCTTCGTACCCATGGAGAAACAATATCAAATATTAAAAACGCTTCCTTTACCTATCTGGAAAAGGGTGCATATATAATTCAGGTTACCAATAACGAAGCAGTAGAGATTACAGTGGAGTAGCATAAGTATGAGAGTATGTATAATAGCTGAAGGCTGCTATCCATATGCAGTGGGTGGAGTTTCAGGCTGGATTAACAGTATGATAAAAGCTTTCCCTAATGTGGAATTCATAGTAATGGCAATCGTTTCCGACAGAAGTCAGCGAGGCAAGTTCAAGCTGGAACTCCCGGAAAATGTTACTGCTGTTTATGAGACATATTTAAATGACTATGACTGGGAGAAAAAGTCTTCGGCTACCAGAAAAATAAAGCTGAATTCAAAGCAGCGTTCTGCTATCAGCAATCTTATAATGAACAATGATATTGATTGGGATACTCTCTTTGATTTATTCCAGAATCATAAATTCTCTATAGATGATCTGCTTATGGGAGAGGATTTTCTGGAGGCTGTCAGAGAGGTGTACAACAAAAGATATCCGTTGATTGTATTTTCAGACTTCCTCTGGACTATGAGATCCATATATCTTCCTTTCTTCCTGATGCTGAAGACCAAGCTGCCCAAAGCAAACATATATCACTGTGTGGCAACAGGCTATGCAGGTGTACTGGGCGGTATGGCGAAGTATAAGGATGAATGCGGGCTGCTGGTATCGGAGCATGGTATTTATACCAGAGAAAGAGAAGAAGAAATTATTAAAGCTTCCTGGGTATCCGGAGTGTATAAGGATATTTGGATTGAGCAATTTCGTAAGATGAGCCAGTTGGCTTATGATAAAGCTGATAAAGTAACTTCACTTTATCCTCATGCCAGGGACTTACAGGTAGAAAACGGTTGTTCCCCGGAAAAAACTGTTGTTATCAGCAATGGTATTTCTATCGAAAGATTTGTGGATATTCCGGGTAAAACTGAAGAGGAGATAGAAGAAGGTGTAATTAATATTGGTGCCATCCTTCGAGTGGCCCCTATTAAGGATGTAAAAACGCTGATTCAGGCTTATGCTATCGCAAAACGCAGGGTGCCCAAGCTTCATCTCTGGATTATGGGACCTCAGGATGAAGAGTCTGAGTATGCAGAAGAGTGTGTAAATATGGTCGAACTTATGGGGCTACAGGATGTACATTTTACAGGTACTGTAGATACCAGAGAGTATATAGGGCGTATGGATTTCACCATATTAACATCCATCTCGGAGGGACAGCCTCTTACTATTCTGGAAGGCTTTGCAGCCGGGATTCCTGCTATTGCTACAGATGTAGGTAACTGTCGAGATATGATTTACGGTACGACAGATGATTTTGGACAGGCCGGTATCGTTACTCATATTATGAATACCGAGGAAATAGCGGAAGCGATTATTTCCTTGGCTACGGATGCTGAGACCAGACAAAAGATGGGAGAAGCAGGCAGAAAACGTGTAAATGCACTTTATGATGTGAACCTCATGAAGGCAAGGTACAGTGAACTTTATGACTATATATATGATATTACTTTTAAAAAATAAGTAATAGAAAAGGGGAAAAATGGCCGGAATAGGTATCAGACTTAACCGAATATATTCTAAAAACACAATGACCACAAATCTGGTGGGTTTTGGCTACTCAATAATAGTCACCATTGCCCCAATGATTTTGGTAATCGGTGCAGTAATTCTCATGCAGTGGATTTTAGGATTTAATACTCTTAATTACATGACCAGGGAATTATTTTCCTGTACCATCCTGTATGTTTTTGTTTTTGCATTGCTCTGTGGGTCGCCGTTAAATGCTGTACTTTCCAGATATCTCTCGGATATCATTTACAAAGAAAAGTATGAAGACATAATGCCATGTTATTATGCTGGGCTTCTAATTAACATAATTATAGCTATGGCAGTGGCCGTGCCCTTTTGTATTAGGGAGCACACAGTAGGAAATGTCAGCATTACTTATGTAATGATGTCATTATTCGCATTTCTGTCATTAACACTGGTTTTTTATTCCATGCTCTACCTGTCCATATGTAAGGCATTCAGACAGCAGTCCCTTTTTTATCTGATTGGTATGGCTGTCACTGTACTGCTTTCCATAATACTTGCCAAGGCACTGCATCTGGAAGAGACCTATTCTATGCTGGCTTCTTTGACAGTAGGTTTCCTTCTCATTGCTTCTTTGGAGTTTTCTCTCCTTAGAAGCTATTTCCCAAATTCATCAGGAAAATTTGCAGCTGTTTTTGTTTACTTTGGTAGAAACTGGCAGCTTATAGTGACCAACTTTATTTATACTTTAGGTCTTTATCTGCACAATTTTATTTTCTGGACCACTCCGGATCGTACAATTGTAGCCAAGTCTTTTATATGTTTTACCAGCTATGATTTGGCGACTTGTATAGCTATGTTTACCAATATCAGCGCCTCCGTAATCTTTATTACCGGGGTGGAGATGAATTTCCATGACAAATATAAGGCATATACCGAAGCTGTTATTGGTGGTCGTGGCATGGATATCAGAAACGGAAAGGAGCGCATGTTCCGTCAGCTTTTTGAAGAGCTTATGCATTTGGTCCGCATTCAGTTTATCGTATCTACGGCTTTGTTTTTCATTATGATGTTTGCCCTTCCGTACTTTGGAATGGGAGGACTGGTGCTTCAGATTTATCCAAGTCTGGCAGCCGGATATTTTATTCTTTTCATTATGTACGCTACCATCATTTTCCTCTACTATTTCAATGATTTGATAGGTGCTATGATTACGGCTCTGACCTTTGCCCTGACAACAGGCGGAATGACTGTTTTATCAACTCATTTTTCACCTATGTGGTATGGAATAGGGCTTGTAATAGGTGCATTTGCCGGTTGGTGTGTTGCATACATTCGTATTCGAATTTTGGAGCAGAAGTTGGATTATCATGTCTTCTGTGAAGGCTCTATTATGAAACGTGGACGAGGAAGACGTCCATCTGCCAAGGTTTATGCGGTGGAAAAAGTAAATAGAAGGGGTAAAAAAGCATAAGTTTAGTGGAGAGATGGTATGGAAGGCCTGGCGTTACAAATCATAATGGTGGTATCCGGAGCGCTGATTTTAGCTATATCCGTTATATCACTGGCAAAAAGAAAAATGACGGAAACATTTTGTCTGGTATGGGCTCTGGTGGCGGTATTGCTTACATTGGGAGGGATTTTACTTAGGCCTGTGGCATGGACAAAATATATGTCATGGACAGGTCTTATTCTGCTGATAATGCTGGCGGGGTGCGGTGTTTTTTGTATATATTTCATCAGCAGTAAATTATCTGAAGTTTCCAGAAAAACTAATGAAATGGCGACTCAGCTGTCCATCCTAACAGCCGAAAACGAGACATTAAAAAAAGAACTGGAAGAGCTGAAAGAAAAGCAATGACGATTTAAGGAAGAGGGGGATACCTATGAATCGTGTGTTATTTGTTATTAATACCATGGGAAGAGCCGGGGCAGAGGTTAGTTTTTTAAACTTGTTGTCTGAAGTGCCAAAAGACTGGGAGATAGACATTTTGGTACTTATGGGACAGGGAGAGATGCTGACCGACATTCCATCAAGGGCGCATTTGCTTAATGAAAAAATAGATAAGACACCTGTAAATTCTGCCGCAGGGGCAAAGGTACTAAGGAAAACAGTACGCAGTGCTATGTTGCTTAAAGGAGGAATTTTTAAGGACGGCGGTTATATGTTGAAAAACTATCGCCTAATGAAGGCTGCAGGCAAGGTGAGAAAAGATAAGCTGGTCTGGAGAATGATTAGTGATACCGCACCTGATACAAAAAAGCAATATGACCTGGCTGTGGCATTCCTGGAGGGAGGCTCGGCTTACTATGTAGCAGATAGGGTAGAAGCGGCTAAGAAAGCAGCATTTATCCATGTTGACTATGAGAAAGCAGGATATACTAAAGAACTTGATTTAGATTCCTATGCAAGCTTTGACAAAATCTTCTGTGTATCGGAAGAGGTGAGAACATCCTTTTTAAGGATTCATCCGGAGCTTTACAGGCTTACTGATACTTTTAAAAACATTTTAAATGCAGAGCTTATAAAGAAAAAAGCAGATGAAAAAATAGATTACTGTGCTCTGGCAGACAGATACTTTGACGAGAGCTATAAGGGATTGAGACTACTTACAATAGGGAGGCTTACCCGGCAGAAGAACTGGGAAAAAAGTATACTGGCAGCAGGGCGATTGAAGCAAAAGGGAATGGATTTTCAGTGGATTCTATTGGGCGACGGAGAAGAAGCAGGCATCCTTTCGGAAAAAATAAAGGCAGCCAATGTCAGCGATTGTTTTATTATGCCGGGAGCCGTGGAGAATCCCTATCCATATATTAAAAAGGCTGATATTTACGTACACTGCTCATCTTACGAAGGAAAGAGTATTGCTATTCAAGAGGCAAAAATATTGGGAAAATCTTTAGTAATCTCTGATGTTCCCGGCAATCGTGAGCAGGTGGAAAATAATAAAAATGGACTTTTGGTCCCATTTAAATCCGAAAAAATCGCAGAAGGAATCATGATACTCAGCAATGATAAAGATATGAGGGAAAGATTCTTAAAAGAAACCGAAAAAGAAGTTAAGAGGGAATTTTCAAAAGATAACACGGATATAGCGAAATTACTTTATTTGATTGGTGAGGAAGCAGTTGAAAAATGAACTTCTGATCATTATACCGGCGTATAATGAAGAAAAGAATATCGGGAAAGTTTTAAGCGAACTTCAGACTATACGGAAGTCCCTTCCTTTTGATGTGCTGGTAATAAATGATGCATCCACGGATAATACGGAAAAAATAGCTAGGGAATACAATGCCAAAGTCGTTAATTTGATTTTTAATATGGGTTATGGATGTGGCCTTCAGACGGGCTATAAATATGCTATTCAAAATGGCTATAGGTACGTTATCCAAATGGATGCTGATGGGCAACATGATACTTGCAATATTAAGCCTATATATGATGCACTTATGCAGGAAGATGAAGAGGGGAAAAGACCGGATATAGTAATCGGTTCCAGATTTTTGTCTGAGAAATCAAATTACAGCTGTGGAAAAATAAAGAGATTTGCAATCAGGCTGTTTTCATTGCAAATCAGACACGCAACCAAGAATAAAATAACAGATCCCACGTCGGGCTTGCAGGGACTGTCTCGCAGAGCATTTTCATATTATCAGGGATATAACCGTTTTGATGACAGGTATCCTGATGCGAATATGATTATGCAGATGCTTTTACTGGGGGGGAAAGTTAGGGAAATACCGGCAGTCATGCATAACAGAACCAGTGGAGTGAGCATGCATTCAGGCTTGCGACCGTTTTTCTATATGCTGAGAATGATATTTTGTATAATTGCAGTGGAGTTAAGAATAAAAGTTTTTCATGTAGACATGGGACTCCCTGAAAATGACTCCTAAGAGGATATATGGTTTTTAAGGCAGCAAAGTTAAAAGAAACAAATACAAATACAAAAAATCCTGAGAGGGGATGGTATCAGATCTATCCTTTTAGGGTGGGAAGGGGACAGAAGATCGAGGCGTTCGCCAATGCCATGGACGCTACAGAAAGTCTGTCTCTTATTTTGCTGGATATCGGAGAATATAAAGATAGGCCACTGGATGATGCAGCTAAGACTGAGATAAGGGAGCTTTTGGCTTTTTTTAAGAAAAATGAGAAGGATATTATAATAAGACCTACCTATGATCGTAGAGGGAGAGCCATAGAATCAGAGCCGTCCTTTCTGTTTGAAGTGGAAGATCATGCCGGGACTCTGGCCAGGATTTTTTCGGATTATGATATTTTTGTTATGCAGGGAGCGGGAGTAGGCGCATGGGGAGAATTGCACGACAGCAGATTTACCCTGGATAAAGAGCTGGGCGATGTAAAGAAGCTGATTAATATATATAATGCGGCGCTACATGGAAAGACTTATATGTCTGTAAGAACACCGGCTCAGCATAGAAAAATAAAAATAAAGAAAATGGGCATTTTCAATGATGCTATTATGGCGTCCGAAACGGATATGGGGACCTATGGGCAGGTGAAGAAGCGCGAAGAAGATGATATGGGCAGACGCTCAAGAAGTAGAGAGCTAAGCTATATAAGCAGAGCCGGCAGACAGTATCCCATAGGCGGAGAAGTGGTGTGGAGGCCTGCATACACAAAAGCCTTCAACAATATAGATACTGTTAATCTACTGAAAAAAATGAGAATAACCTATCTGAACTCTCTTTATGACAGGCAGTTGCTGGATTATTGGGAGCAGAAAAAAACAGGATTTCCCGGCAAGTGGATGCTGACTTCCATGTATGACTATATCGGAGCTCACATGGGCTACAGATATGTTATTACCAAGGTGTCTGATGGAAGGGGGATATTCAGAAGGAAACATTATCTGACTAGGATACATTTCAGTATTACCATAGAAAACAAAGGCTTTGCACCCATGTACAGGGCTTGCGAGCTATATTTTAAGATAGGGCCTTTAGTGATAGAAAATCATGACAGATTGGACAGAATTATGCCGGGCGAAAAGAGGATTTTCACACTGGATTTGAAAAGAAGCGATTTAGCGGGAATGCAATATTCGGAACGGAAACTTTATATATGCGCCAAGCGAAAGATGGATGATAAACCTGTATATTTTTCCAATGAAACAGATGAAAGCGGGCAGGTGCTTCTGGGCATAATAGGATAATATAAAAGCTTCTGCTGGAGAGAAAACTGATGAATATAATGTATTGGATAAAAGAATATATTCTGGTATTTCTGGCCTACGGTTTTGTGATGTTTGTCGTACCGGAGATACTGCTGAGAAAGTATCTGAGAGGTCGTACTCTTACCATGCGAATATGTTTTGATTCGCTGTTTTCTGTATCGGCAATTAATCTAATAGTGCTTATTCAGGGGCTTTGTCACGTACTATATCCTTGGGTTACAGCAGTGATTTTTTGGGCGGGGTTGGTGCTTAGCCTGGCAATACCCTTCATAGTGGAAAACGGTACACACACCCTGCAGCGCTTTGCAGCTCTTCTAACGGGAGGCTATGGACTTAAAAGCTTTGGTCTGAACGTTGCAAAGGCTACCGGAAATGAGATGGAGAAAAGAAAAAGGCAGGTAGACGGAAAGCTGATCAATCATACAGTACTTTATGCCTTGCTGTTGGTAATAATCATTTATGGCATGATATATTTCAGCGCAGGGGTATTCAGTACGCCCTCCTACGGTTTTGGTGATTTATATCGTCACCATAACTGGATCTACGAGATGACACAAGGAAAAATCTTTGCTGAGGGTATATATCCGGCAGGTCTTCATAGTTTTGTTTATTTAATTAATGCCTGCTTTGGAATAAGTGCGTATTCCATTCTCTTATTTCTACAACCCATTCATGTCAGCCTTTTTATGTTATCAATCTTTCTTCTGGGCAAGGAATTATTTAACTGGCGATATACGTCTGCTATAGCGCTGGCGCTTTTTGTTACCCTGGGCTATGGAGTTACAAATACAGTATTTGCTTTTTCCAGATTGCAGTGGAGTCTGCCGCAGGAGTTTGGAGCGCCCGCTGCTCTTTTGTGCCCTGTATTTCTTTTGAGGTATTTAAAAGAGATTAGGAGATTAAATGGAGAAAGCCGACGGGAGAGAATATATAAAGATGAGAATCTTGTGGTCTTTTCCCTGGCCCTTATGACTACCATAGTAAGTCATTTTTACTGTACAATAGTGGCCTTTTTCTTATGCCTGGCCATTGTTCCTGCATATTTCAAGGAGATTATGGCCAAAAGGTATTTTGAACGCCTGTTGTTGACCGTATTTGCCACGGTGGTAGTAGCCTTTTTGCCTATGATAGCAGCAGTTCCTATATTGGAGGCCAGAAATAAGAAGGAGCTTCAGTCCAATCCGAATGCAGATAATCAAATCTATCAGGGTTCACTTCAATGGGGTATGAATGTTATAAAGGGTGAGACCGTGGACGGAGGAACCCATATCGTAATTACTCCGACGCCTGCGCCGGACACGCCGAAAGAGGATGAAGGGGCGCTGACCTGGAAGGATTATGCTTACACCATAGGAAATAACTACGTAGAGTATAACTATGGAGAGACCTTTGATAGTGAAGGCAGTCAGTTCTATTTACTTACGGCCGCACTTTCCTTGGGGCTCGTTTTGCTTACAGCTATAATAATGCTTATAGTGGACCTTGTGAGAAAGAAAAAGGGAAAGAAAAGGATTAGGCTGATTGAGTTTTCGGGTTATACAATATTATTCTTTATGTTGATAAATTTAATGGTTATGAGTGAGCCGGGCGTCTTCGGTCTGCCCAGACTTATTGCCAGCGGACGATTGGGCTATTATGTTACTATTATCAACATTTTTGTCTTGATGATATCGTTAGATATAATTATGGGAGTAACTAATGCATTTCTGAAAGACAGATGGGATGGGCTGATCGCAGTAGTTGCCGCTACGGCGGCAGTAATACTGGTGGTATTTACCGGTCATTTTCACGGGGGCTTATACTTTGAGCTGACCAGATATAACAGTGTGGTAAATACTACTGTTAACATTATGAGGGAAAATGATATTGGCAGCTATACGATAATATCTCCTACCGATGAGATATGGCAGATAGCCGGTAAAGGACGTCACGAAGAATTGCTCAGTCTGGTCAATGGAATGATATCAGAAGAGTCCTATAAAATACCCACAGAGAAAGTGTTTATATTCGTGGAAAAACGGCCTATCCACTATGCTCAGTGGTATTTTCCGGATATTGCTCCATGGCTGGGAAATGACAGCAGTATTCGGCTTATAAGTGAGGCGGTAGGTGAGAACAAGGTAAGTCGAGGGCAGAAGGATATAAGAAATTATCAAATAAATGAAGAATTAAGTGGTCTGCTTCATTTTGATGTAATGGTAGAAGATGTTAGGAATTATTCAAGACCTGCAAGTCGAGTTATTGTAGAATCGCGAGTAATGAACTGGATCAAGGATTTTGAAAAATTGTATCCACGAACCATGAAGGTGTATTACGAGGATGAAGTATTTGTCTGCTATTATTTTGAGCAGAATCTGGATGCACCATACGAGCTGTCTTTGCAGGAAAGAAATAAATAGTTTAATGGGGTGAAACAAAATGAGGTCAATAGATTTCGTGGTTCTTTGGGTGGACTCAGGAGATATCGAATGGCAAAAAAGAAAAGCCGAGTATTCACACGGCGAATACAATGATAATGACATACGTTTCAGAGACTGGGGTTTTTTACCATATTGGTTTCGTGGAATAGAAGCCTATGCACCCTGGGTTAGGAAAATTCATTTTGTCACAGAAGGCCACGTACCTGAGTGGTTAAATACAAAACATCCCAAGCTGAATGTGGTAAAACATTCGGATTATATGCCTGCAGATGCACTACCTACCTTTAATTCCAGTGCCATCGAAATCTATATTAACCGTATACCGGGGCTGTCAGATCGTTTTGTTCTTTTTAACGATGACATGTTCCTGAATAAAGAAGTGGGAGAGGATTTCTTTTTTGTCGATGGAAAGCCCAGGGATATGCTGGCTTTGCAGCCTGTGGTAGCCAATCCGAGCAATCCTACCATGACACGCATTTTTACCAATAATTCCATTGCTATAGCAAGACATTTTGATAAAAAGAAAAATATGAAAGCTCAGAAGCGGGCATATTTTAAGCTGGGATATCCGATAAAAAACTTCATATACAATGGGCTGGAACTGGCGTTTCCACGTTTTACCGGATTTTATACCCAGCATGGGCCCTCACCATTTTTGAAAAGTACTTTTTATGAGGTTTGGGGGGCAGAAGGTGAAGTGCTGGACCATACCGGACACAGTCGTTTCAGAAGCGATTCTGACGTAAATCAGTATCTCTTCAGAGAATGGCAGAAGCTGACAGGTAAATTCGTTCCTGCTAATATTGAGCGGGATTTCAGCTATTTTGAAATGGGAATCAATGATAAGGCCATAGCCTCAGCCATAATGGGTGGCAGCCAAAAAGTCATTTGCATCAACGATGCTTCAGTAGATAATTATGATAAGACAAAAAGAATTATAACAGCAGCTTTCGAAAAATGTTTACCAAAGCCTTCAGCTTATGAATTGAACGTAAAACAATGACAAAATCTAAGGACAAAATAGAATACTCGGCTAAAAGAAATATCTCGGAAAAGGCCAAATATAACGGAATGAGTGATTCCGAAATATGGATTATAGAAGCTCTGAAGGAAAGCCTAACAGGAGAAAAAAGCAACTATCATTTTGATGAGCTTCCCGGAGTAGTGGAAGTAGTTAATCTGCTTATGACCCATTCATTGCAGCAATTGGTGGAGCCTCAGATAATGGTCTTGTTGGAGCAGGATGAGGAAGCTGACAAAAAGCAGGTGCTGTATGATCTGCAGTATATGTTGGGTAATAAGACCATCAGGGCTATGCAGCAAATTTATTTGACCAAAAAACTGGCAGATGCATTTGAACAAAATGGGATAAAAACAGCTGTATTAAAGGGTATCGCCACCGCCAGATATTATGGAAATCCGGAAAAAAGAAAGGCCGGAGATGTAGATATTCTTCTATTGGAACCTGAAAAAATGGAGGAAGCCAAGGCAGTAATATTAGCTCTGGGATGTCAGTTGGTAGAAGAGCAGAGGGTTTTGCATCATGTGGTCTTTAAGTATATAAAGACAAGTATTGAAGTAGAGCTGCATACCATGTTGGTAGAGCCTTTTGATAATGAAAAAATGAATACCTATGTGCAGGGCTTGTTGCCGAAATGCATTGAACACACAGAATATGTAAACGCCTTTGGGGTACGTGTACCTGCTTTGATGGGGGCATTTCATGCATATGAGCTTTTACTGCATATGTTGCAGCATTTCCTGAGAGCCGGATTTGGCATTAAACTCTTATGCGACTGGGTAGTGTTCTGGAATAAGGAAATCATGTCGGAGGAAGAAAAAGATCTCTACATACGTCTGGTGACAGAATCCGATGTAAAAGGGTTTTCTGACATGATTACTCTGCTTTGTACCGATTATCTGGGACTCAATCCGGAAAAAGTAGAATTCATGAAATTGGCTAAAAGCAGCAGACGTATGGATAGGAATGGTATGCTCCTGGATATTTTTGAAGGTGAGGAATTTGGACATGCCGATAAGTCCAGAATGGTAGCTTTGAGAGGTAGCAGCCTTTGGGATTATGTACGCGAATTCCACCATCAAATGAGATTAAATCATCCTAAGAGCTCAAGAATAGTTTTGTTTTGGCCGGTTCTTTGGGTAATTACTTACATAGTATTTATCAGAAACAACAGAGTTCTTCGTAATATCAAAACCACGGAAATATACAAGAATGCAGGAAGACGGGGAAAAATCGTGAAACAGATGAAGTTGTTTGCTAAGAAAAATCTTATTATTGTTTTGATTGTACTGGGCCTGTCTCTTTTGGCAGCCTGTGGAAAAAAGCCGGGAAATACAAATAATCAGGGCAATAACAGTAATAACAGCAATAACAATCAAAGCGCTGTAAATCTTCCTTCAAAGATATCAGTGCCTTTTCTGAACCAGCAAAGAAAGGCCCTTACGCTTCCTAAAATCGATGTTAAAGAAATGTATATAGTTGTAACATCCGGGAATACAGCAGAGACCAGTCATACCTTTGCAGAAATCAACCAGTACTCCATGACTGATTACAATAATATGGGGGTGGATAAATTTCAGGTGGTAGGATGGCTTTTGGATAGTAAAGATGATCAGATAAGCGGAGAGCCTAATATGACCTTGTCCATCAGAGGACAGTCCAGCACGAGGTCCAATCAAAAGAGCTACAAGATAAAGCTGGATGGTCTAAAATGGATGGGACAAAAGACTATTAATCTTAATAAGCACTATCGCGATAAGACCAGAATTCTCAATAAAATGGCATTTGATCTTATGGATGAAATCCCACAGCTAATCGGTCTGCAGACTCAGTTTGTACGTCTGTATGTAAAAGATATGACTGATCCATCAGTGGAAAATCCTGATTTTGTGGACTACGGACTGTTTACCCACGTGGAAC
>JAZUFN010000104.1:0-8982 GCA_045640725.1 Lachnospiraceae bacterium | reverse complement strand
TGCAGCCTTTGCCAATAAAATAGGGGAATACAGCGTGGCCAATATGTTCTGGAAACGCTTTGATTTTGCCTCTATGGAGCCTCAAGAAAAGGCTAAGTATGCTGCTGATATGCAGGATACCCTGGAGGGAATACAAGGGAGGTTAACATGAGTTATTATAAGCTTGATGTATTTTCTGATTTTGAGTGTATTGGTTCTGCATGCCCCGAGAATTGTTGTTCCGGCGGCTGGATTATTTATGTGGACGAAGCATCATATGAAAGATATAAGCATATACCCGGAGAATTTGGAGATAAAATAAGAGCCAATATTACAGGTGAAGAGGGTAAGCGACACATAAAATTAAACCAGCGCAGAAGTTGTCCTTTTCTTGATGAAAAGGGGCTATGCGATATGTATAAAGAAATAGGACCGGAAAATATGTGTCTGACCTGTAAAACATATCCACGCGTTACACAAAGCATTACGGATAATGACAAGCTGCGATGCTTGCAGCTGTCATGCCCTGAGGTGGCCAGACTTCTATTTTCCAAGAAAGATAAAATAAATATAGTTTCCATAGAGGCAGAAAACAAGGCTGAGCCGGATGATGCCACAAAAAAGGTCAAGGATCTGCTTTTGTCGGGGCTTCTTACCAGCTTGTCCATAGTACAAAATCGTGAGCTTAAAATCTCCCAGAGACTGAAGCTTCTGATACTTTTTAATGATATGCTGGAGCAGGCAGAAAAGAGCGGAGAGGATACTGAGGAGATTATACAGGCCTACAGCGATGAAAGACAGCAGTTGGCACTGGCTGATAATCTAAATGAACTGGTAACAGAACACCAGCTCGTGACCAAGCTGTTCCTGATTATAATCAATCATTATGCGAAAGAAAAAATCCATTTCAGGATGATGATTGAGGATGTCCTTGCGGTGGTGAACAAAAAAATAGCATCCGGTGGATTGGATATGGAAAAAATGCTGGATGCCATTCAGGGAGACGACTATGAGCTGTATATGGAGCAGTATATGGTTTATATCCTGTTCAAAAGCTATTTTGAGGCAGGAAAAAATATGAATCTTATAGATATGCTGAGCTTCCCTGTATATATGTACTGCTTAAATGCCTGCTTCCTGGCTTTATATACAGAGAAAAAGGGCGCTCCCTTGGACTTTGAAGAAACAACGGTAGTGTACTCTCACCTGTCCAGATTTATCGAGCATAATAACGGTACTATAGAAAAAATAAAAGAGCTGGCCAAGGCTGCGGGCCTTAATGACACTATGTCGCTTTTGGGATTGGTATGAGGACTATCAGGGACAGGAGAGTATGATTTCCGGGTAGACAATATATACTTTCTATTGTAAAATAAGCTTGCGGACGTATGTTTGCAAGCTTTTTTGATACAATAAAGCATTGGCATCATATGTGGCAGAAAGGACTAGTTATGTTAGAGCTTAGAAATGTGTCCTATGAAGTGGACGCAGACAATGCAACAAAAGAGATTTTAAAGAATATTAATCTCACTATAGATGACCATTTTGTGGCTGTTACAGGCCCCAATGGCGGTGGCAAAAGTACTCTGGCCAAGATGATAGCAGGCATTATTAAGCCTACGTCCGGACAGATTCTTTTGGATGGCGTGGATATTACAGACTTATCCATAACAGAGCGTGCCAATAGCGGTATCAGCTTTGCTTTTCAGGCTCCCGTTAAGTTCAAGGGCATTACTGTAAAGGATCTGATTCAGCTGGCTTCAGGTGACAAGAATAAGAGCGTGGCTGACATATGCGAGATCCTTTCAGAGGTAGGTCTTTGCGCCAGAGACTACGTGAATCGTGAGGTTAACGCCTCTCTTTCCGGCGGTGAGCTTAAGAGAATAGAGATAGCCATGATACTGGCCCGCGGTACCAAATTTTCCATATTTGACGAGCCTGAAGCAGGTATCGATCTCTGGAGCTTCCAGAGCCTTATTAAGGTTTTCGAGAATATGCGTGAAAAAATCAATGGCACCATTCTGATTATTTCTCACCAGGAGCGTATTCTGGATATAGCAGATAAAATTGTGGTAATATCAGGTGGTGAGGTAAAGTCTGTAGGCACCAAAGAAGAGATTCTTCCTGAGCTTCTGGCAGCTTCTTCTGCGTCAGCAGCTTGTGCTACCCTCACTTCAAAAATGTGATAATGGCAGGAGGTAGAGACAGACATGTTAGATAAAATTCAAATGACCCTGCTGGAGGAGATTTCCGATCTCCATGAAGTGCCCCAGGGAGCTTATAATATCAGAGTAGACGGCCAGCTGGACTCCAGAAATACTACAGAAAATATCGATATCGTATCCAAGACAGATGTATCCGGTATCGATATCTATATTAAGCCCGGCACCAAGCACGAGAGCCTTCATATCCCTGTGCTTTTGTCCAAGTCCGGCTTTAAGGATCTGGTATACAATGATTTTCATATAGGTGAGGATGCAGATGTTACTATAGTAGCAGGCTGCGGTATTCATAACAGTGGCGACCAGGCTTCTCAGCATGATGGTATCCATACCTTCTATGTGGGCAAGAATGCCAAGGTTAAGTATGTGGAAAAGCATTATGGCAAGGGCGATGGCAAGGGTGAGCGTATCCTGAATCCTACTACCATTGTTCACCTGGAAGAGGGTGCATATCTGGAAATGGAAACAGTTCAGATAAAGGGCGTAGACTCTACCATCCGTAATACTGAGGGCGATGTGGACGCAGGTGCCAGCCTGGTCATCAAGGAAAAAATCATGACTCATGGTAATCAGTATGCTGAGACCAATTTTAAGGTAGATATGAAGGGAGAAAATTCTCATGTTAATCTTATCTCCCGTTCTGTTGCCAAGGAAAATTCCAGACAGGTATTTAATTCTGAGATAGTGGGAAATGCTGCCTGCACAGGCCATTCTGAATGCGATGCCATTATTATGGACTCCGGTTCAGTTACAGCCCGTCCTTCCCTTACTGCCAATAATATCGATGCAGAGCTGATCCATGAAGCTGCTATCGGTAAGATTGCCGGCGAGCAGCTGATAAAGCTGATGACACTGGGACTTACTGAGGCTGAAGCTGAAGAGCAGATCATTAACGGATTTTTGAAATAGAACACAAGACTATGAATCTCACCATCGAAACCGACAGATTAATACTGAGGATACCGGATATTGGAGATACCGACGCTATCATGACTTTTATCTCTGATAATGCGGAACGCTTTTCCAGGTATGAGTATGCCTACCCTGATAAGTATTTCACACCGGACTTTCAGCAGATGCTTATAGCAGCAGCCCGCCAGCAGTTTTTGCGCCTGCAGGGCTTTAGGTACTATCTCTACGAGAAAGGCAATCCTGAGCATATTATAGGCTGCGTGGGACTGGCCAATGTACGGGCAGGAGAGGACAAGACGGCTTCTCTCTACTACAAGCTGGACGACCTTTATACCGGTTACGGCTATGCCACAGAGGCCTGCAAGGCATTGATTTCTGAGGCTGTAAGGAGTCTGGGACTCCACAGGCTGGAGTGTGACATCCACCCTGACAATGAGCTTTCCATTAATCTGGTGAAGAGGCTGGGTTTCTCTTATGAAGGCAGAGCTGTAAAGGCTCATAAGCTGCAGGACAAGTGGGAAGATCATCTTAGGTATGCATTGATATTGGAATAATTGACATGAAGATACTTGTTGGAAATAAAGAAAATAAAGATACATATGACTACTGCGTAAGTACCGTAAAAGAGGCAGCGGCGCTTATATCCGGGAAGACCTCTGAAGAGGAGGCTCTTATTGATATAAGGCCGGGCAGCTACTACGAAAAGATTGACCTTATAGGAGATAATATCACCCTGAGAGGCTTAGGAGACACTCCCTTTGATACAGTCATCACCTATGACGACTATGCCCTTTTTATCATAGAATCAGAAGGTGTAAAACGAGGCACATTCAGAAGCTATACCCTCTTTGCAGACGGCGATCACATCAAAATGGAGAATCTCACCATCGCCAATACTGCAGGCTATGGCCCCCGTGTAGGTCAGGCTGTAGCATTATACATGGATGGGGATGATGCCCACCTTACAGATTGCAGGCTTTTAGGGCGTCAGGACACCCTTTTTACAGCCCCACTGCCGCCATCTGTCATAGAGCCGGGTGGCTTCCGTGGGCCCAAGGAAAATGCCCCCAGAAAGAATCAGAAGCATCTGTATGAACACTGTTACATTGAAGGCGATGTTGACTTCATTTTTGGTGGCGCCATGGCTACTTTTACTGAATGTGAGATTAAATCTCTGAGCCGTGAAAAAGTAAAAGAAGGAGAGCCCCACGGCTATACTACGGCTGCATCTACTCCTGAAGGCCTGCCTACCGGCTACACCTTTAAAAAATGCCGATTCACCTGTGATGAAGCTATGCCGGATGGAGGAGTTTTCCTGGGTCGACCCTGGAGAATATATGCCCGCGTTACTATAGAAGACTGCTTCCTGGACAGACATATCAATCCCCTTGGCTGGCACAACTGGGGAAAGGAAGAAGCAGAAGCCACTACAGACTTTAGGGAAAGCGGTAATTACGGGCCCGGAGCAGCGCTTAGCGGCAGAGTCAGCTGGATAAACAAAAGATAAGTGGGATTGTTTTGCTACTTATAAACAGCATTATTTACAATAATGAATTAGCGAACTAAAGTATTATGGCCATATATTGTATTATCATTTTGCTGATTAATACAATATATGGCCTTTTGAAATAAGTATAAAATTTTAGTTTGTGCAAAATTCACAAAAAAAACATAATTATAAACTAATTTATTGACAAAGTGCATAAATGGAGTTAAGATAAACGAGGTTGATACGGAGAAGGTATTATCCATAGGAGAGGCTCATGCTATTGGGACGAGGGGTCCTGATTGCAAGGCGGAGGGAATATAAAAAATAGAGTATCTTGAAAGCACCGGTGAACTCCGGAGGCTGAGGGATACTCTATTTTTGTATTAAGTTTTATTTACTTAAAAAATTCTGTCATCAGCTTGTTTAAATGCTCCTGATCTTCTCTGCCCATCAGCTCGCAGGCAGAGTGCATAGCCAGAATAGGAACACCGATATCCACAGTCTGCATAGGCAGCCAGCTGGAGATGATAGGACCCAGGGTACCACCGCCTACCATATCGGAGTGATTGGCAAATTTCTGGCACTTGGCTCCGGCCTTTTCACAGAGGGCTACACAGGTAGCTACAGCTGAAGTATCGAAAGTATAGCGCTGATTGGAATTAACCTTGATGGTCAGGCCTTCGTTGAATTTGGCATTATTGATGGCATCGTACTTTTCAGCATGGGCAGGATGAGTAGCATGAGCTACATCTACGGAGAAAAGGAAGCCGTTTAATATTGCATCGTTCAGGTCTGCTGTTGACATGCCCAGAGCTGCATATATTTTTTCCAGAACCAGCTTCAAAACAGCTGAATCGGCACCCTGCTTGGTATGGCTGCCTATTTCCTCGTGGTCAAAAAGTACGGCTACACTGATACCGTCTTTTCTGACACCTGAGCTTATACCCTGAAGGAGAGCGTAACAGCTGGTGAGATTGTCCAGACGGGGAGATGAAAGCATTTCTTCATTGAGGCCTACATGCTGGGGCTGGTCCAGGCAGTATACATAAAGATCAAAATCAGCAATGTTTTTCTTGTCGGTACCCAGCTCTTTAGCTATGGCATCCAGCAGGAAGGAGTCCTTATTCATGGACTCGTTTAAAAGGCCCAGGATAGGCAGCATATCATTCTGTTTTTTCAGCTCCACACCCTTATTTACCTCGCGGTTCATATGGATGGCCAGATTGGGTATATAAGCCACAGGCTTTTTAAAATCTATGTAGCGTATCTCAGGCTTGTAGGGGTCCTTGCTTTTTAGGGCCACGATACCTGCTATGGAAAGAGGTCTGTCCAGCCAGGTGTTAAGGATAGGACCGCCGTATACTTCAGTATCTACCTTCATGTAGGAACTGGCTGTCATTTCAGCCTTGGGCTTTATGTGAAGGCAGGGGTGATCGGTGTGAGCAGCTGCGATATGCAGTCCTGCACCGGGAGTTACTTTTTTACCAATGGTAAAAGAAATAAGGGTGGTGGAAAAGGTCTTTATAAAGTATTTGCCACCTTTTTTCAGGGTGAAAGGCTGTGAGAGCTGAAGCTCAGTAAAGCCCTCCTTAGTCAGATATGCTGCAGAAGCTGCCACTGTCTGGTGAGGTGTGACACCTGCAGAAAGAAAATCAAATAAGGTCATAACAATCTCCTTCTTAGCAGAAAAAAGTTTAGTGTATTTCTACGGACAATTAAATCACAAAAGTTTCTCCCTGTAAACTTAAAAGCCCTTGTAAAATATATAAACAAAGTAAGAATATTGCCTAAAAATCTGAATAAATGATTGACAATTGCTTAACAAAAAAATATAATTACACTCGGCAGTATTTCGGATGAACTGATAGCATTATTCCGCCGCCTCTCCAATGGTTGTAATAGTTGCTTAGATCGGTTCAATTCAATAATAAGGAGGACATTTCTATGTCAACAAAAGCATTTTACAAGCCATCAGAAATCGGTGCGGGTAAGGTTGGTTTTTCCAAGACTCGTTCCATCATTGAAGCTGCTTTTTATGGCAACAACGTAGTTAAAGTTAACACACTTAAGGAAGCTTATAAGCTTGCTCTTCAGTCCCCTGGCACAGTAGTTACTGATATGCCTGTTAAGGATGGCGAGCTTTTCGGCCTCGAGAAGGACGCTAAGGTTCTTCTTTTCAACGATGGTGCCGTAACAGGTCGTTACGCAGCAGCTCGTCGTATTAAGGGCCAGCCTGGTGTAGATGATACAAAGCTTGATAAGGTAGTTATGGACGCAGTTTATGAGTCAAGATGGAAGACTCTGTATCATGCAGAGTGCGTTATCGGTCTTGATCCTGAGTTCATGGTAAAGGCTCACCTTCTCATTCCTGAAGGAGAAGAGAATCTCCTTTACAACTGGATGCTGAACTTCCAGTATTTTTCAGATACATATGCAAAGATGTACAAAGAGTCTCAGCCTGTAGGCAAGGGCAAGGAGCCTGATATCTATATCTTCTCCGATCCTCAGTGGGAGCCACATGAGGCACCTGATGTAGATTATTCCTGCCTCTCCGATCCTCGTACACTCTGCTACTTCGATACAGATCAGAACTGTGCTTGTATCCTTGGTATGAAGTACTTCGGCGAGCACAAGAAGGGTACTCTTACTATCGCTTGGGCTATCGCTAACCGTAACGGTTATGCTTCCTGCCACGGTGGTCAGAAGGAATACTCTCTTCCAAAGGGAAAGAAGTTCGTTGCTTCCGTATACGGTCTGTCAGGTTCAGGTAAGTCCACACTTACACATGCTAAGCACAGCGGCAAGTATGACAAGGACGGCGGTATTAAGGTTCTTCATGATGACGCTTTCATCATCAATTCCGACACATGTGCATCTATCGCACTTGAGCCTACATATTTCGATAAGACAGCTGACTATCCTACAGGATGTCCTGATAATGAGTACCTCCTTACAGTTCAGAACTGCTCCTGCACAATGGACGAGGACGGCAAGATTCAGCTGGTTACAGAGGATATCCGTAACGGTAACGGACGTGCTATTAAGTCCAAGCTTTGGAGCCCTAACCGTGTAGATAAGATTGACTCCCCTGTTAATGCTATCTTCTGGATTATGAAGGATCCTACCATTCCTCCGGTAGTTAAGCTTAAGGGTGCAGCTCTTGCTTCCGTAATGGGCGCTACACTTGCTACAAAGACATCTTCTGCAGAGCGTGTTGCAGCTGGTACAGATATGAATGCTATTCGTATCGTTCCTTATGCAAATCCTTTCAGAACATATCCTCTTAAGAATGACTATGTAAAGTTCAAGAAGCTGGTTGAAGAGAAGAACGTAGCTTGCTACATCGTAAATACAGGCGACTTCATGGGCAAGAAGGTTAAGAAGGAAGATACACTTGGTATCCTTGAGACTATCGTTGAGGGTAAGGCTAAGTTCCAGAAGTGGGGCGATTTCGAGGACATCGAGATCATGAACGACTGGTCCGGTAAGACTGGCGACTTCACACCTGATATGAACGATGCTTCCTACATCGAGGCTCTTGCATCAGCTATGCAGACACGTGTAGACGCTGTAGAAGGCTTTGCTAAGAAGAACGAGGGCTATGACAAGCTTCCTGCTGAGGCTCTTGAGGCTCTTAAGAAGGTCGTTGCTCAGATGCCTACAACTAAGGCTGAGAAGAAGGCTGCTCCTGCAAAGAAAGCACCTGCAAAGAAGGCTCCTGCAAAGAAGACCACAAAGAAGTAATAATCATCATTTAGATATCCTTATAGAGACCTCCGGAGTTATCCGGAGGTCTTTTTTACATCTTTTATTTCGAAGGAAGAGGGTTTAAATGAAGGTTGGACGGACTTTAAATAGTGACCTAATAACATCCTTTGAATTATAATCTGTTGTATTTTTTATGGATTTGTTATATAATCCTATTTTATCAGTATTTTTCATATTAAAATTGTCATAGGTAAGTAAAAAGATGATAACCGTGACAGAAGGAGGTCAATATGGATCAAAAAAAGTACTACATTACAACTGCCATTGCTTACACATCCGGTAAGCCACACATTGGCAACACTTATGAAGCTGTATTGGCAGACAGCATCGCCCGCTTCAAGAGAAAGCAGGGCTATGAGGTATTTTTCCAGACCGGAACCGATGAGCACGGTTTGAAGATCGAGGAAAAGGCAGCCGCAGAAGGCATCACTCCACAGCAGTTCGTTGATAACGTAGCTGGGACCATCAAGGGTATCTGGGATATGATGGGCACATCCTATGACAAATTTATCCGTACTACAGATGAAGATCATGTAAAGCAGGTTCAGAAGATCTTCAAAAAAATGTATGCCAAGGGCGATATCTACAAGGGCGCTTATGAGGGTAT
This sequence comes from Lachnospiraceae bacterium, assembly GCA_045640725.1. Classification (GTDB taxonomy): domain Bacteria; phylum Bacillota; class Clostridia; order Lachnospirales; family Lachnospiraceae; genus RGIG3528. Next base: position 5 of record JAZUFN010000104.1, on the reverse strand, counting down.
GTACT
>JAZUFN010000103.1:0-12305 GCA_045640725.1 Lachnospiraceae bacterium | reverse complement strand
AGCATGATTATGTTTCTTTGCAAAAAGTCCGGACAGTAATAAAGTTCGGGAGACTTATCTATAGTTTTAGGAGGAAATGACATGGCAAAGGCAAAGTTAAAAACAAACAGAGCAGCAAACAAGAGATTTTCCATGACAGGTACAGGAAAGCTTAAGAGAAATAAGGCTGGCAAGCAGCACATCCTTACCAAGAAGTCCAGAAAGACAAAGAGAGATCTTCGCAAGCCTGAGATGGTAAATGATGCAAACCTTAAGGCAGCTAAGAAGATGTTACCTTACGCTTAATTGATTAGTACCTAACGAAATGGAGGATAATAAAAATGGCAAGAGTTAAAGGCGGATTAAACGCTAAGAAGAAGCACAATAGAGTATTAAAGCTGGCAAAGGGTTACAGAGGCGCACGCAGCAAGCAGTACAGAGTTGCAAAGCAGTCTGTTATGAGAGCTCTTACATCAGCTTATGCAGGTAGAAAGCAGAAGAAGAGACAGTACAGAACACTTTGGATCGCTCGTATCAATGCAGCAGCTAGACTTAACGGTCTTTCTTATTCCAAGCTTATGTATGGTCTTAAGCTGGCTGATGTTACTATCAACAGAAAGATTCTGGCTGACCTTGCAGTAAATGATGCTGAAGGTTTTGCAGCACTTGTTGAGACAGCAAAGTCTAAGTTAAACTAATTAGAAAAAAAAAATAAGGCGTTCCGGCAGGAACGCCTTATTTTTTGTTATGCTATTTTGTGATTCCAAGTACGCAGGTGATGCAGAGAATAACGCCTACAAAAGAATAGATACCCAGTAAGCTGCCCACTATTCTGGCAATAATACCGACAACCGGAATTTTGCCCAGGAAGCCCAGTACCATGCCTACTACTGCAAGAACTACAAGAAAAATAACCAACCAGATGATGAAGGATACAATGTTACCTTTCTTAACGTTAAATGGCATTGGCCAGATTGATTTTAATAATGACATATCTTTTCTCCTTTATTTTTATTTGATGTCTTACAACCATCATGAATAATATCGGACTTTATTGACGTTGTATTAGTTTTTTTGAAATAATTACATTTTTGTTTATAAATAAAAGCTGCTCTCGTATAGATAAAAGAAGAAGGTAATTTATGATTAACTGCGTTAAATTAAAATTTTAGATTTATTTAAAAGAATATACAGGTGCAAAGTGATATATTTATTATGACCTATTGTTACTATTCACAGTTAATCTGTATATTAATCAGGCCTAAGCTTGCTTAAGGACTGATTAGTATTCAGATTTAACTGTAAAGGCTGTACAAACCTTCATGAAATAGTCCATAAGCGCGTAGCGCGACTTACGTGCTTGCACGGAAGGGACTATGAATGAAGGTTTGTACAGACTGTGAATAGTAACGACCTATTGTTTCCGTCACAATGAGGAGCCTGTTAATGGAAAATTACATGTATTACTTCGAGGTCGCGGCGGCTGTAAATTTACTTATTGTACTGTTTGATATGATGACAAAAAAACAGTATTATCGCGACGATGCAAAAATATTTATAAAGGCAGCAGTGGCGCAAATAGCACTGTCTTTGGTAGATATTCTGTCATGTTTTCTTTTGGAAATAACAGAGTATGTGCCTTTATTTATTAATGAAGTAGTAGTGCTTATTTATTTTGTTTTACAGGCTTTAACTATTTTTTACATTACCATGTTCCCGCAGGCATACAGTTGCCATAAGATTAATAGAAAATCCAAGCTCTATTGGACTGCTATATTGATTTTCATAAGCAATGCAGGTCTGGCATTGTCCAGCGTGTTTACCGGCTTTTATTTCTATTTCGACGAAAACAAAATCTATCATCAGGGTACTATAGCCAATATCGGTTATTTTTATTACTTTATTATGGTCATTGGTATTGTAGTTTATGCTCTTATGCCCAGACATAAATTCCTGGTAGGAGAGAGATTTTCTCTGATTGTGGCCATGTTAATAAATGGGGCAGGAGTATTAATTCAGTATAATTACAGGTCCTCACTTATTACCGGACTTGCCACATCCATAGCTATCATTTTGATCTATGTGACTATGGAAAATCCTAATAACTATATGGATAAAACTACGGGATCCGGCAACTATGAAGCTATCAGGCGTAGGATGGAGACTTGGAATCCATTGGTGGACAGATATGGTTTTCTAAGTCTTAGAATAGATAATTTAAATTATTTCGAGCACTATATTGATGGTGATAAGTCTGAAGAAATACTTTTAAGGCTTACTGAATTCTTAAAAACTTTTTATAAGTCCAGACGAAGTGTTTACAGATTGGATGAAAACACTCTTACTGTTATTTTTTCAGGTGGACTGGAGGAAGCTGTCAGCAATCTGGAAGAGCTGACAAAGCGAAAAGAATTAGACCAAAGGCAAAAGACCGGGAAAAATTATAATTTGGAATACAGTGTTGTGGTATGTGCCTATCCCGAACATGCAAGGAATTTCAATGACTTTCATGCGGTTACCGACTATCTCTTGAACCAGATAAAAGGTAATGTTAGTTCTCATTCAGTGATTGCCAATGATGAGACCATGAGAATGTTAAAATATCACGATGATGTGGAGAGAGCTCTGATTAAAGCTCTTCAAAACGATGCAGTTGATCTGTTTTTCCAGCCCATATATGATACTCAGAAGAGGAAAATTACAGGCTTGGAGGCCTTGTCACGACTTACCGATTCTGAGCTGGGAAGTATTCCGCCAAAGGATTTTATTGCTGTTGCTGAGCAATGTGGTAGAATAGAGGAGATGACACAAAAGCAGTTTGAAAAAATCTGCAGATTTATTAATAATCATCTTACTTCGCCGGACTGCTGTATAGAAAATGTCAATATCAACCTTTCTCCGCTTCTGTTAAACAGGCAGGAAATGGTACCTTGGCTGATAGATAAAATGCAGACCTATAATATACCTGTGGGAATGATTAATTTTGAAATTACTGAAAGTGCCACAGCCGATTCACCTGAAATTCTGGCTATAGCTATAAAACAGCTGATGGAGGCCGGAGCGGTATTTTCCTTGGATGACTATGGTACAGGCTACTCCAATATCCTATATATGGCCAATTTCCCATTTGTTGCCATAAAATTTGATAAGGAAATGATTTGGAGCTATTTTGAGCAGGAAGTGTTCAGAACCATTTTAAATAAAGAATTTGAGCTGGTAACAGAGCTGAATGAAAAAATCGTGGCAGAAGGCGTGGAAAACGAGGAACAGCTTAAGGCATTATCGAAAAAAGGAATTCGATATATTCAGGGCTATTATTTTTCCAGTCCTTTATCAGAAGAGCGTATTCTTGAGTATCTGAAGGCACCTGCTCCTAAAAAATGGTTTGAGTAATAGGGGGATTATGAAGGTAACAACAGTTTTTGACAATAAGTATATTAAAGTCCACGACCTGGAATGGCAGGAGGGGAAACATTACCTGGATGCCAGTAGGCGCGAGCTTAGTGACATAATGGCCAATATGACTGATGAGGAAGTGAAGAAGGCTCTTCCGGATGCAGTAACGGTATGCATGGTAATAAAAGTGGCAGGCAAAGCCCCCAGGCTTTACCTTACATATGAGTACAGGTATCCCGCAGGCAGGTATCTTTTAAGCCCGCCGGCAGGCCTTATAGATCAGGCTGATAAAGGCTTGGACTTGGATCAGGCCATAATAAATACAGCTGCCAGAGAGCTTAAAGAGGAGACCGGTACCGATCTGGGGGAAAAGGATGAAATTAAAATAATTGCGCCTCTCCTTTTTTCTACTCCCGGTATGACTGATGAGAGTAATGCGCTGGCTCTGGTGGTACTAAATCGTGATGAAGAACCAGGTTTTAGTCAGGATGGGGCAGAAGGCTCTGAAGATTTTTCGGATATCTTTCTCCTGTCTGTAGAGGAGGCTGAAAAGATACTAAAAAGCGGCAGAGATAGTAAGGGAATACCATACTCTGTATATACCTGGGCTTGCTTAAGCTATTTCGTAGCCAATTTTTAATCTGAGGACATAATGGAAAACATGGAGAGCGGCCCTTCCTGCTTTCCATATTTTTTTCTTTGTTCTTTCATATTTTCTACACAATGCTATAATAGTATAGTTCTATAAAAGTAAACGAGTAACTGCCGGCAAATGTGAACGGCGGGGCATAATGTAATAAGAAAGGGTTTTATATGAAGATTAAAAAAATAGCAGTAGCAGGCCTGGTGATGGCTATGCTGCTGACAGGATGCGGCACAGGAAAAAATCCCGCAGAAGGTCCGGGCAACACCAATGGTAATACTAACAATAATTCCAATAATAACGGTAATTCCGGGACACCAACTGCTCAACCGGGAGTAAATGTAGAGGATCCTGAGAAAAATCTGGTGGAGCCTACCGGTGATTTTACTGTTACCGTAGATGCAGAAAAAGGTGGAGACTATTCAGTAGAAAATGGTATATATACCATTAAGGCTGCCGGTCACTACACTTTCACAGGTACTCTTGAAAATGGCAGTATCGTGGTAGCTGCAGGAGATGACGCGGAAGTGGACATCGATCTGGCAGGCTGTAAGATTACATCGTCTACAGCAGCACCTATCTATGTGGAGTCTGCTAAGGAAGTTAAGATTAAGTCTAATAATGACACTACCAATATCATCCAGGATAAGAGAGCCGAGCTGACCGATAGCAGTGATGAAAGTACTGTAAATGCTGCTATTTATGCGAAATGCGATCTTTCTCTTACAGGTAAGGGCACATTGATTGTAAAGACCAGCTGCAATAACGGTATCCAGACCAAGGATAAGCTTACTATTAAGAATGTTACCCTTAAAGTAGAGGCGGTAAATAACGCACTAAAGGGCAATCAGGAAGTCTATGTGGAGTCCGGAGACTTATTTTTAGTATCCTACAAGGGCGATGGTATCAAGACTTCAGATACAGGTCTTACCAAAAAAGGTAATCAGAAGGGTAATGTTACTATTGAGTCAGGGAATGTTACCATTTATGCCAAATATGATGGTATAGATGCGGCCTTCGCCCTTACTATTAATACTGATGGTAATATATCCATTTATACCGGTAAATATAATACGTACACTCAGCAGACTGCTTCTGCAGAGGACAATGTATCTCTGGTAGGCTGGTTTGGCGGCTTCCCGGGTGGCGGCCCTGGTGGTGGCCCGGGTGGTTCCGGTAACAATAATAAAAATAATCCCAGTGCCAAAGCCTTAAAGGCAGGAAACAGTATTATTGTTAATAATGGCACTTTAGTACTGAATACTGAGGACGACGGCATGAATGCAGGTACAGATGATGCTTTTGAGTCCGGTGCCAAGTCTGCAGGTGAAGTAGTCATTAATATGGGCAGTATTACAATTACTGCAGGAGATGATGGCATTCATGGAGACAGCCAGGTGACAATTAATAATGGTACCGTGAATATTACCACCTCCTATGAAGGCGTGGAAGCCAATGTTATTAACATGAATGGCGGTAATGTATATGTTTATGCTACCGATGATGGCCTGAATGCCTGCAAGGGAAATACTACACCCCTTATCAATATAACAGGTGGTTACCTGGACGTGACTACAGGCACAGGCGATACGGACGCTATCGACAGTAATGGCAATATCACTATGTCAGGTGGCACGGTTTTAGTAAAGGGTGGCAACAGCCAGGGCAGCGTGGCAGGCTCCGTTGACGTAGACGGAAAGATTACTATCACCGGAGGCACCATAGTAGCTCTGGGCGGTATATGCGAGCTTCCGGAGAATTCACAGAATACCTATGCGTCAGCAGGCACCCAGTTTTCTGCAGGCTCTTACAGTATTAAGGATAAAGAGGGAAAAGAGATTTTTTCCTTTAAATTGGATACACAGTACAGCTCTGTTTGGGTTTCATCGGATGGTCTGGTAACAGGCGGCACCTATACCATATACAAGGACAATTCATCAATCCTTAGCTGGACACAGACTCAGGGCACCATGGGTAGCGTAGGCGGATTTGGACCGGGCGGCAACAGACCGGGCGGTAACAGACGCTAGCTAGTACATCGGATTTCAAATAACTAGACCCAATACTTGCCTGCGATTACGATAGTACAGATTCAAAAAGCCTCGACATAGCCCGCTATGCCTGCGTTTTTTGAACAGCACTCTCGAAACCGCATTCTTCGCATTAGTCTAGTTATTTAGAAACCGCTGTACTAGTGCGGAAATTCTAAACTTTTTATAATCAGGACTATCGGCTTATTTATAAAAAGTTTATTAGAAAAGGTTAAGGTTCTGGGGTATAATTCCGATATACGTAGTAGAGGGAAGTACAACCCTCGAGTAAACGATAATGAGTCAGCTGAAGCCTAGGTCACCTGACAAGTTATAATTACAACGTGGTCCCGAAAGGATTCGGGGCAATCAGAATCTCCAATAAAGGAGACTGAACACATTCCAAGGAGGAAAAAATTATGGCAATGATCGTACAGCACAACATGACAGCAATGAACACCAACAGACAGCTTGGTGTATCTACAAGCGCTCTTTCCAAGTCAACAGAAAAGCTCTCTTCCGGTTACAGAATCAACCGCGCAGCAGATGATGCAGCAGGCCTCGCTATTTCCGAGAAGATGAGATCACAGATCAGAGGTCTTAATAAGGCTTCTTCCAACGCACAGGACGGTATCTCCCTCATTCAGACAGCAGAAGGTGCTCTTCAGGAGTCTCATTCTATCCTTCAGCGTATGAGAGAGCTGGCAGTTCAGGCAGCTAACGGTACAGAGACAGACGAAGATAGAGGTAACATCCAGGATGAAATCACACAGCTTCAGTCCGAGCTTACACGTATCTCTACAGATACAGAGTTCAATACAATGAAGCTCCTTGATGGTTCCCTTGATGGCTCTTCAGAGGTTACAGCAGCCGGTCCTAAGTTTGGTGCATTTGATACCAATATGCAGGCTTTCATTTCTTCTGATGTTAAGAATGTTCAGATTAAGACTACTATTGGTGCTACTGATGGTGGTGAGTCAGCAGTTTGGGATGCAGCAGGTAAGGTTCTTACCATGAATCTCGCTGCAAACAAGACTTATTCACAGTCTGAGATGGATAATCTCATTGCAAATGCTAAGCAGGAAGACTCTGCAGCTACCAATACACCTGCTAAGGTTACTGTAAACCTTAAGAATGGTTCTTATATGGCATCAGCTGCTATTACTGCAGGTACCACAGCTACAGCAGCAGGCGTTAAGGCTAGCAAGGCTGACCAGGAAATCACTACAGCAGCAGGCGATTATATCGGTGCAAATAAGATTTCCGTTACAGCTAATAAGTATGGTGCTGATAACAATATTACTATCACCATCAACTTCACAGCTAAGCCTGGTGAGGAAAAGGCAGAGGTTACTAATGCTGCTACCTACTCAAACGGTAACATCAATGACAAGGAGACTATTACTCTTACACTGGCAACAGGTAAGGAGTATACAGATCAGGATATCGAGAAGCTTCTCGGTAAGGCCGGCTTCAGTGCAGATGTAACACTTAGCGGCGCAGATCCTGATGAGCCTAATACCTTGTTTGTTACAAATAAGGCTACTACAAAGACATTCGCTCTTACCAGTGGTGCAGGTCTTGGTGATACAGATGCATTCCTTGGCGAGTCCAAGTATGATGTATCTGCAAGCGGCAACGGCGTTAAGCTTCAGGTAGGTGCTAATGAAGGTCAGACCATCAGCTTCGGTATCGGCAATATGTCCGCTGCAGCTCTTGGCGTAGACAGCACAAAGGTTAACGTAGCAGCTCAGGATAAGGCAGCTAACTCTATCAATGCTATTGATGACGCTATCGGAACAGTATCTAAGCAGAGATCTCTGCTCGGTGCTATTCAGAACAGACTTGAGCATACAATCTCCAACCTGGACAACACAGCAGAGAACCTGCAGTCTGCAGAGTCTGCTATCCGTGATGTTGATATGGCTAGTGAGATGGTTAACTACTCAAAGAACAACATCATTCAGCAGGCTGCTCAGTCTATGCTCGCACAGGCTAACCAGTCCAACCAGGGTGTTCTTTCACTGTTAGGTTAATAACTAAAATTCGCTTGGTTCCGGTAAATGCCAAACTAGGCGTGGCATAGGATTAAGCATATTTTACCCCCCCTTCATTTGTGAAGGGGGTTTTTTACTGTATTTAAAAAAGTCAATAAAAAAAATATAAATTGTTGTTAAGTTTGCAAATTATACTCCGATATAAACAGTAGGAAAAGAATCCAAATTATGTTTGTGGAAAGAGCGTAAAAGGATGTAATTACCTACAGGGAGGTAAAGAAAAATATGGCAATGATCGTACAGCACAATTTAACAGCAATGAATACCAACAGACAGCTTGGTATTTCCACATCAGCACTGGCAAAGAGCACAGAAAAGCTTTCTTCCGGTTACAGAATTAACAGAGCTGCAGATGATGCAGCGGGCCTGGCTATTTCCGAGAAGATGAGATCACAGATCAGAGGTCTCAATAAGGCTTCCGATAATGCAGCAGATGGTATTTCCTTACTGCAGACTGCAGAAGGTGCTCTAAATGAATCACATTCCATTTTACAGAGAATGAGAGAGTTGGCTGTACAGGCTGCCAACGGTACTGAGACAGATTCCGACCGTGACAATCTTCAGGATGAGATTGAACAGCTTCAGGAAGAGCTGGATCGTATCGCTACAGATACTGAATTTAATACAATGAACCTTCTGGATGGCTCTCTTTCAGCAGCTACCAGCAATGTTTCCTCCGCAGGTCCTAAGTTTGGTGCATATGATACAAATCTTAAGGGCTTTGTAACATCTGATGTTGCAGGTGTATCTATTAATGTAGAGACATCAGCTTCCAAGGGTGGTGAGTCTGCTATCTGGTCAACAGATGGTAAGACACTTACACTGAATCTGGTACACAATCAGACCTATACACAGTCTGAGATAGACAGCCTTATCTCCAAGGCTAAGCAGGAGGATTCTTCAGCTACTGCTACTCCTGCCAAGGTAGATCTTCAGCTCTACTTCAATGCATTCACAGCAACCACAGGTGTTGATGGTACAGAGACTGTCGCTGGTGTGAGGTCACATGCTGATAATGTATCAATTGTTCCCGGCACAGGAGTTACTGATTATTTTGTGGGTGCCAATAAGATGTCCATTAGCTCCCTTAAGTATGGTGAAGATTATAATATATCTATTGGTCTTGATTTCAGAGCAGCAGAAGGCAAGGAAGTATGCGAAGTAGTATCACCTGCAGAGTATGGTCCGGATGGTAGCTTGACTACTCCTGGTCAGTATATGCTCCACCTTCAGTCAGGTAAAGAGTATACAGAAAAAGAAATCGAGCAGATTTTTTCAAGAGCAGGTCTTAATCTGGATGTCACTTTATCAGGACCAAATCCTGATGAGCCCAATACCTTGTTCATAACAGATGGTACAGCTACTGCCGGTTTCACACTGGTAAGTGGTGCCGGTCTTGGCGATACAGACGCTTTCCTGGGTCAGGCTAAGTACAATGCAACAGCAGGCGGTAACGGCCTTACACTTCAGATTGGTGCTAATGAAGGCCAGACACTTTCATTCTCTATCGATGATATGTCAGCTTCAGCGCTTGGTGTAGCAGGCTCCGTAGTTAACTGTAAGACACAGGACGGTGCTTCCCATTCTATCGGATATATTGATGAAGCTATCAACAAAGTGTCCAAGCAGAGAGCCCTTATCGGTGCTGTTCAGAACAGACTTGAGCACACAATCTCCAATCTGGATAATACAGCTGAGAATCTGCAGTCCGCTGAGTCTACAGTACGTGACGTTGATATGGCTGAAGAGATGGTTACCTTCTCCAAGTACAATATCCTTCAGCAGGCCGGTCAGTCCATGCTGGCTCAGGCAAATCAGTCCACACAGGGCGTTCTTTCCCTTATCCAGGGTTAATAGAAGAAAAAATTGGGATTATAGAGATAAATTCAAAGCCATATCAGTGTATAGCTGGTATGGCTTTTATAAAATAAAGAGGATTATAAATGAAATTATCTATAGGTGTGCTGATTTCCAACAGAATAGAGACCGTAAAAAAATGCCTGGAATCCTTAAAGCCTCTTTTGGATGCCGGTATAGCTGAGCTTATTTGCGTAGACACGGTATCGGCGACGGAAGGACTTATAAGCGACGGCTCTGCGGAGCTGGCCCGTCAGTATGCCACCAAAGTCATAGAATTTCCATGGGTACGGGATTTTTCCAAGGCTCGTAATATTACCCTGGAAAATGCTACAGGGGACTGGTATCTCTATGTAGATGATGACGAATGGTTTGATGATGTGGATGAGCTGGTGAAGTTTTTCAAAGATGGAGAATATAAGAAATACTGGTCAGCCTCATATATCGTAAGAAATTATAAAAATAAAAAGGGAAGTGAATGGACTGATACCAGACTGGTAAGACTGGTAAAACGTACTGAAAGCCTGCATTTTGAGGGGAAAGTACATGAAGGCCTGTCAGAGATTCATCTGCCTTGTAAGGAGCTTCAGATATTTGCTCATCACTATGGCTATGCCTTTGATAGTGAAGAAGAAAAAGCAAAGCATAGGGAGAGGAATCTGTCCCTCCTAAATGATGAGATAAAAGAGCGCCCCCGGGACCTGCGCCTAAAGGCCCAGCTGGCCTTAGAGTATGCGAATTTTGATAATGAAAAGGCTTTAGACTTCGTTACAAATACTCTTAATGAATTCCGGGATATGTCGGACGAGCCTTATTTTCAGTGGATGATAGCTTTGCAGTTCCCCTTATATGAAGCCATGGAAAAGGGTCCTGTAAGGCTTATGGAATTATATAATCATGTTCATAATAGCTATGATTTAAGTGAATTTGCAGAGCTTTCCATAGCTTACAATACAGCGAGACAGTTCTTAATCGCAGATGACCCTGTAGCCTCCTTGCCATTTCTGGAGGATTATTTTAAATACTATGACATCCTGATAAATGACAGTAAAAAGCGGCAGCTGCAGGATACAGCTGACTTTTCCAAGTATATAAGTGACAGTATACGCGTTGAGGCAGAGAGCTGGATAGCTTATGCAAAAAAAGTAAAGGCAGAAAAAAACCAAAAGCCCCTGCTTACCATAGGTATCCTGGTATCCAGAAGAAAAGAATATATAAGAAACTGCATGGAGTCAATAAAACCTATCCTCGAGAGCATTCCCTCTGAGCTCATCGCAGTAGATACAGTGGGATCTGAGCATAGTGATGGCTCCATAGATATTGTTCGCGAGTACACTGATAAAGTATACCGATTTGAATGGTGTAATGACTTTGCTGCAGCCAGAAATGTGACTATAGAGCATGCAAGAGGTAGCTGGTATCTCTTTATAGATGATGATGAGTGGTTTGAAGATCCAAAGGAAATAATTGATTTTTTTGCCACTGGTGAGTACCGAAAATATAAAAGTGGAGTGTATAAAATAAAGGATCATATGGCTGATGGCAGCTTCTCATATTCTGCTGTGGCCAGGATGATAGAATTAGATAAGAGCACCTGCTTTGTAGGAAAGATACATGAGAGCTTTAATGCCATGTACCTGCCATGCAAGTATTTATCCTGCTTTATTCATCACATGGGATATTATTTCATGGATGATGCAGCCAGAGAGAAGCATTTTGAAAGAAATATGAGCTTATTAAGAGCTGAGTTTGAAGAGGAAGGATACCAGCCCAGTCTCTGCGCCCAGATGGTGCAGGAATGCCTGGGATGCAGTGCACACGTAGATTATGGTATAGAATTTTGCGTAGACAGTATAAATCATCTGGCAGAGAAGGACGAGAATGTCACAAAGCCCGAATTTCAGTGGATGTTGACTACCCTGGTCCGGTATGAAGCCAATCAGGATAATTACGAAGCTATGCTGGGCAGAAAGGATGAGCTCTTAGATAACTTCGAGTTATCAAACGTGGCCAAAGCCGCTATATATTCAGTAGTAGCAGGTCAGGCAGCTAAAAAGCAGGACTTGGATACTTTCTTTGACAGCCTGATGGCCTATCTGGACTGCTATGACGCTATTCTGGCTGACATGGACAAAGCTCTTTTAGATACAGCCTTTGATTTCCCTAAGTTTTATGACAAAACCATGTACTATGAGCTACTCTGGTATGGTGCAGCTTTTGCTAATAAAATAGGGGAATACAGCGTAGCCAATATGTTTTGGAAACGCTTTGACTTTGCCTCTATGGAGCCTCATGAAAAAGCTAAGTATGCTGCCGATATGAGGGATACCCTGGAGGGAATAC
>JAZUFN010000102.1:0-1650 GCA_045640725.1 Lachnospiraceae bacterium | reverse complement strand
CATCCGCAGAGATTCTGCGTTCTTCTACTTTGTAGCCCTTGGACTTAAGAAGCTCAATGCAGCTCTTTCTGGTAATACCGGGAAGAACAGAGCCTAAAAGCTCAGGTGTAACTACCACGCCATCAATCTTAAACATAACATTCATAGCGCCTACTTCTTCAATATACTTTCTCTCAACACCATCCAGCCAAAGTACCTGGGAATAACCCATCTTTTCAGCCTTGGCACCTGCTCTGTAGGATGCTGCATAGTTACCGCCGCACTTGGCATATCCTGTACCACCACGTACAGCACGTACATCCTCATCCTCAATCATAATCTTAACAGGAGCCAGACCTTCTGCATAATAGCTGCCAGAAGGAGAAGCTATAATAACAAACATACATTCATGAAGAGTATGTACCCCCAGCTTTGGATCAACTCCAATAAGGAAAGGACGGATATAAAGAGATGTGCCCTCGGAATGAGGTACCCAGTCCTTTTCCACCTCAACAAATTTGGTAATACAAGAAAGCATCTCGTCCTCCGGCATGGTAGGCATGCAAAGACGCTCTGCGGAGGTATTCATTCTGCGTACATTCTCGATAGGACGGAAAAGCTGTACCTGTCCATCAGCCGTCCTATATCCCTTAAGTCCTTCGAAAATTTCTGCTCCGTAGTGGAAAACAGCACATGCAGGGCTCAGGGAAAAATTCTCAAATTCCTTAATCTCAGGATCCTCCCATCCATTTTCAGCTGACCACTTTCTAACAAGCATATGATCTGTAAAAATAGCACCGAAGCCAAGCTTTGATTCATCCTGTGGCTTAGCCTTCTTGTTGGCTACCAAATGCATTTTAAATTCCATGTCTTTTTCCTTCTTTCTTAGTTTAAATCGTTAAAGCATATAATATACCCGATAGGCTTTTCTGTCTACCCTTTTTAGAAAAAAGCTTTGAATACATTTTAACTGTTTGTATCCAAAAACACCGGGCCATTGTCATTAAGTTTGGCCTGAGTTCTATAGTACTGTGAAGCTGTTTTTTGAGAAACCTTTACATTTTTTATACCTTGACGTCTCATATTTATCCTATTGTCAAAGGTCTCCTTATTCTTCTTTTCCAATACTTGAATAGCTGCCTGCAGCTCTGTAACTTCACGTATCAGCTCCTGCATGGCAGTAATATCTTTTTCATGCTCAGCTGCCCTCTCCTTCATGGCATTACCAATACGATTAAAAATAACCTGGAAAGCTTCATCGGATTCATTTATTTTATCAATCAATCCTGTCTTCTTTTCCACGGTCGCAGAAAAGGCTTCTTCATCAAGCTCATTGGCGTGAAGCAGGTAATCCTGCTCTTTTGTGGTGTCTAAAAGATCCTTAAGATATGTTTTTTTTCTTTTGAGTACATCCAGCATCATGCGCAAAAATGTAGATAAATTCTGTTCCATAATGGGTCACCCCCGCATAAATATATAGTTATAGGGTAGCATTTTGGGATGGGATAGTCAATAGTGGGGAATGGAAGCGATAGCGTCAAGTTTTATTCGGAAAATGAAACGAAAATTGTCCCTTAAGAAAAAACAGATGGTAGATTTAATCGAACCAGCCATATCATACTATATTTGCTTTGCAGCGACAAGTTATAAATATCGCAAACAAACCATAGG